>CAIYRG010000059.1 GCA_903928515.1 uncultured Alphaproteobacteria bacterium
CCGCGTCCGACTCAGGCGCAGCTCGATAATCATGGGCGAATCACCCCGGCGCAACGGTCTTTCGAAGACGAACAGCTCGAAATCCCGGCCTTTCTGAGGCGGCAAGCGAACTGAGATTATAGAAAATCTCGACTTTTCTGACACGGCGTCCAGGTCTCCTGGGCGTCGTAACTTTTTGATATATATAATATATATATAATTGCCGGGATATGCTCCCATATCACGTGAGTTTGTAACAACAGGTAAGAAACCGTGATTTGGCCTTGCCACGCCATGGGAGTATTTTAACCGCAATCGAAATGGTCGGTTGTCT
Organism: uncultured Alphaproteobacteria bacterium; assembly: GCA_903928515.1. Classification (GTDB taxonomy): domain Bacteria; phylum Pseudomonadota; class Alphaproteobacteria; order Micropepsales; family Micropepsaceae; genus CAIYRG01. The sequence goes on from CAIYRG010000059.1 coordinate 314, forward strand.
TGTAACCAAGTTGATCGAGTAAGTGTTGCCGATAAGCGGTTGCCAGTAAGCGTATTTGTGAGCGTGCCGGTTGTTGAAATTGTTCAATACGAACGACGTTGCAGTTTTAAGCTAGTGGCTTTGCGCTAGTTTTTGCTGCGAGGGTTTTTGGAATGTTGAATTCAGGATTGGGATACTGATGCGGCCTACGAAACAGACAACGCTGCGCTCCCGCGCGATTGTGACCGGGGCCGGCGTTCATTCCAACGCTCCTGTCCGGCTGGTTCTACATCCCGCGGACGCCAATACCGGCATTTGCTTTCTCCGCACCGGCCTTCCCGGCGAGCAGGAGCGCGTGATCGAGGCGCGTTGGTCGCAGGTTTCGATGACGGAGCTTTGCACCGTCATCGGGCAGCCCGACAGCGCCACAATTTCCACGGTTGAACATCTCCTTGCCGCCCTTTCGGGGCTGGGCGTGGATAATGTCCTGGTGGAAATCGATGGACCGGAAGTGCCGATCATGGACGGCTCGGCCGTTGAATTCGTCGAGGCGATCGATCAGGCGGGTATCGTTCAGCTCAATGCCCCGCGCAAATATCTGAAGATTTTGAAGCCCATACGCGTCGAGCATGGTCGGGCCTTCTCGGAATTGCGGCCGGCAGATCGTGGTTTCCGGCTTGAAGTGGAAATCGATTTTGCCGCCGGGGTCATCGGAAGGCAGAAGAAAGTCATAGATCTCGACGCTGACAGCTTTCGCAGTGACTTGTCGCGGGCGCGCACGTTCGGCTTTCTGCGCGACGTGGAGCGGTTGTGGAAAGCCGGTTTTGCCCTCGGCGCATCGCTCGACAATACTGTCGCTCTTGACGGCGAGCGGGTTCTGAACCCGGGCGGACTGCGTTATGGCGACGAATTCGTGCGTCACAAGACGCTCGATGCGGTGGGCGATCTGGCGTTGGCTGGTGCGCCGATTATTGGCTCCTATCGTTCGTTCTGCGGCGGCCACAAGATGAACGTCGCGGTTCTCGAGGCCTTGTTCGCCGATCGCAGCGCCTACGCATTCACCGAAGCGCAGCCGAAGCGTGAAGTTATGGCGGGCAGCCATTATTTTGCGACGAGCGCAGCTTATGCGAGCGAATTGAACTGAGCCGGGACACGAGGTGGGTGACACGAAATGTCGCCTGGACAGCTTCTCGACGTGATCTCGCCATATTTACCCTGTCACGTTGAACCGCAACGTCAGTGGTGGCGTTGGTGAAGCGTTTAGGTTAAGAACGGTCGAAAGCGCATTTTACGATCG
>CAIYRG010000060.1 GCA_903928515.1 uncultured Alphaproteobacteria bacterium
AGGCGCCATCGATTTTGTGCGCGCGCAGCCAAAAACCATGCAGGCGTGGCGACAGCGAGTGGCTGACCGGCCAACCGATCACGGCCGCGGTTTTTCCGCTCATGGCAGAAGCCCGCCATGTTCGCGCAGCGCGTTCAATGTCGCGATCAGCGGCAAACCGCGCACGGAGAAGTGATCGCCTTCGATGGATGAGAACAATTGCGCGCCCAAGGCTTCCAACCGGTAGCAGCCAACGGATGACAGGCAATCCACGCCTTCCGCCGCGAGATAGGCGTCGAGAAATTCTGCTGAGAAATCGCGCATGACGAGGCCGATGGTTTCGGTGTGGCGCCAGAGCACAGTCCTATCACAAACCAGAGCCACAGACGTGATCAGCCTGTGCGTGCGCCCGCGCAGGCGCATCAAGATGGCACCCGCCTCGAGGAGGCTATCGACCTTGCTGAAGATCTCGCCGTCACATTCGAGGATCTGATCCGATCCGATCACCAGGGCATCTTGGGGTGCTGCCACCGCCAGCGCCTTGGCCTCGGCCAGCGCTTCCGCAATCGCGGCAGGGGATGCGCCCGTCATCGCCTGTTTCACGGCACCCTCGTCCACATCGGGCGACACGGCCGTGAACGGCACTTGTGCAGCGTTCAACATCGTCTTCCGGCTGACACTGCCGGAGGCCAGCACGATAGGGCGCAGGCTCATTCGCGAGGCTTCCGCTCGGTCAGCCAGTTCATCACCGTGGCGGCGGTTTCCTCGATGGAACGGCGTGAGACGTCCAATGTCGGCCAGCCCATGCGCTCGTACAGCCGGCGGGTGGAGGCGATCTCGCCGCGCACCGCTTCCTCGTCCACGTAATCCGTGCCCCGCGTCTCGCCCATCGTGGTGAGCCGGTTGCGGCGGATCTGCAGCAGCCGTTCGGGGGCGGCATAGAGCCCCACCACCAGGGGCTTCTTCAGGGCGAGCAGCTGTTCAGGCGGCTCAACGCCGGGCACCAGCGGCACATTGGCGGCGCGGATGCCACGGATCGCCAGATAGACGCAGGTGGGCGTCTTGGACGTTCGGCTGGCCCCAACCAGAACCACATCGGCCTGTTCCAACCGTTCCAGACTTTGGCCGTCATCGTGCTGGATCGTGAAGTTCACCGCCTCGACGCGGTCGAGATAGCGCGAATCCACCTCATGCTGACCGCCGGGCCTATGGCTTTCTTCAACGCCCAGGAACTTGCCCAGCGCCGCCACGGCGGAATCCAGGATCGAGATGCACGGGACGCCGAGTTTGGCGCATTCCACCTCCAGGCTCTTGCGCAGAGCCTGGTTCATCAAGGTGAAAAACACGATGCCGGGCCGCGATGCGATATGTTCCACCGCCCGGTGGAGTTGCGGCTGGCTGCGAACCAGGGCGTAAAAATATTCGCGCGGTTCGACGCCTTCGAACTGGGCGCACACCGCCTTGGCCACCGCGTTAAGCGTTTCTCCTGTTGCGTCGGAGATCAGATGCAGGCGGAACGATTGGGTCATTCCCGCACAATATCCACAAAGTCCGGGCTTGTCCGCTCAGGCAAATGCAATCCATCCCCCGATTCAGAGACGCCTGTCGCGAAGCCTTGGGTTTATCCCCAGTGGCCGTGGACAAAACTAACCTTGCGAGAGCCTAGTGCCGTAGCGTATTCCGGGCGGCCAGTTTAGCCTGTCCACAGAAACGGACGTGCAACAACATCATCACCAACTCAAGAGTCTTCACTGAAGAAGGAAGAGGGCTTGGATGTTTGGGGATAGAAAACCGAAATCCGATTTTAGAAGTGAGAAGTAAACAAGGTGTTAAAGCTGATCTCGGTTCTGGACGGAGATGCCATATGGCCGCCGCCGGTTTGGTTGATGCGACAGGCCGGGCGCTATCTGCCGGAATATCAAGCCGCACGCCGCAAGGCGGGATCGTTTTGGACATTGTGCATGACGCCGGAGATGGCGGTGGATGTCACTTTGCAGCCGATTGCGCGCTACGATTTTGACGCTGCGATTTTGTTCTCCGACATCTTGGTGGTGCCCTTTGCGCTGGGACAAGATGTACGATTTGAAGATGGCATTGGCCCGGTGCTCGATACTTTTCCGGGTGTCGATGCTTTGGAACAAGACGAGAGCGTGTGGCTGAGGAAGCTGGCGCCGATCTACGAAGCCTTGGCGGGTAGCCGGGCAAACTTGGCTCCGGAAAAGACGATGCTGGGTTTTGCGGGTGCGCCGTGGACGCTGGCAGCCTATATGCTGGAAGGACGCGGTTCACCCGATCAGAAAGCGGCGAAGTTGTTCGCTTATCGTGAGCCGCAGAAATTCGCGAAGCTGCTTGGCATCCTTGAACACGCTGTCGCACGGCATCTCATCCAACAGCTCAAATCGGGCGCGGATGCCGTGCAGTTGTTCGATTCCTGGGCGTCAGGACTTCCCTTTGATGCTTTCTTGGAATGGTCGGTGGCACCGGCGAAGCGGATCGTGGCCGCGATACGGCGCGAGATGCCCACCGCCAAAATCATTGGCTTTCCCCGCGCCACCACGCAGGCGGGTTATGAAATCTATGCCAGCGAGACCGGTGTTGATGGGGTGAGCGTGGATACGTCGGCGTCCATGAGTTGGGCGCGCACGAACATGGCCGACAAAGTTGCCGTGCAAGGCAATCTCGATCCGCATGCGTTGATCGCGGGTGGTGCGGCGCTCGATGGCGCTGTGGATCGAATCCTGGATGCCATGCGCGGCGGACGTTTTGTCTTCAATCTCGGCCATGGTGTGCTGCCCGAAACGCCGCTCGAGAATGTCGCGCGTTTGGTGTCGCGTGTGCGAGCGAGCTGCTAGACGATGACGAAGATCGCCGTGGTGCTATTTAATCTCGGGGGGCCGGATTCGCTGGACAGCGTCCGCCCTTTCCTGCGCAATCTGTTTGGCGATCGCGCGATTATCGGCCTGCCTGCCCTCATTCGTCTGCCTTTGGCGTGGTACATCGCCAAAACGCGCAATCCGATTTCATCGGAGATGTACGAACGGATCGGCGGCAAATCCCCCATTGTCGAAGAGACCCGTGCTCAGGCTAACGCGCTGGAAGCTGCGCTCAAGAGCCACGGCCATGATGCCAAATGTTTTATCGCCATGCGCTACTGGCATCCGTTCACCGATGGTGCTGTGGCTGCGGTGAAAGCCTGGAAGCCCGAACAGATTGTTCTGCTGCCGCTCTACCCGCAATTCTCGACCACCACCACGCGGTCCTCGCTGCAGGAATGGCAGCGCGCGGCGCGCAAGGCGAAGCTGACGATTCCGGCACATGGTGTGTGTTGCTATCCGGACGAGCCGGGCTTCGTGACAGCGCTAAGCAATCGGGTGAAGGACGCTTTGGCGAAAACCAAGCCGGGCGTGTCCTACCGGATATTGTTCTCGGCGCATGGTTTGCCGAAGCGCACCGTGGTGAAGGGCGATCCGTATCCTTCCCACATGGAAAAGACGGTTCATGCGGTGGCGGAAAAAATTCTCAGCCCCCAAAACTTCACCGATTGGCTTGTTTGCTATCAGAGCCGTGTCGGGCGTCTGGAATGGATTGGACCGGAGACCGAAGCCGAAGTGCATCGCGCCGGCGTGGACGGCAAAGGGCTGATCGTCGTGCCGGTGGCGTTCGTATCGGAACATTCCGAAACGTTGTTCGAGCTGGATCTGCAATATGGCGAGCTGGCCACGAAGTTGAAGCTGCCCGATTACATCCGCGCGCCGACGGTGCGGGTGGACGGCGATTTCATCGAAGGGCTGGCGAAGATGACGCTGAAGGCCTTGGGCACGAACGCCTTGGTGAATTGCGATGCGGGGCGTATCTGTGCCGCCGGCAAGATCTGCATGCACGGGGAGATGATCAATGCTTGAGACGTTGGACGGCTATTACCTCTGGATCAAAGCGTTCCACATCATCGCCGTGATCGCGTGGATGGCGGGCATGCTCTACCTGCCGCGGCTCTATGTTTACCATTGCGAAGTTGCGCGGGGCTCGGCGGAATCCGAACGCTTCAAGGTGATGGAGCGCCGCTTGCTGCGCGCCATCGTGAACCCTGCGATGATCGTCACCGTGTTGCTCGGCGGCTTGCTTGCCTCGTTGCCTTCGAGCGGCGGTTGGAATCAGCCCTGGTTGCACGGCAAGCTGACGCTGGTGGTGCTGCTCACCGTGGTGCATGGGCTGTTCGCCCGCTGGCGCAAGGATTTCGCCCGCGACGCCAACACGCACAGCCAGAAATTTTATCGGATTTGGAATGAAGTCCCGACGGTACTGATGATCGGCATCGTGATCTTCGCGGTGGTGAAGCCGTTTTAACGGGTTTTGTGGTTTTTGGCCCTACACGGAAAAGCAATTTGCAAAGGCGGCAAATCGAGCTAGTCTTTGGGCCGTTCCTTTCCGTCTGAACCGGGCTTGATGGTTTCGCCTCACGGCGCACCGGACCTCTGAAGAGCCCTCCCTCGAACTGGCCTTCGCTCTCAGAAGCGCGGATTTTCCGCTTTCTCGCGAAACCAAAAAATCCAATTCCTTCGTCACTCTTTTGCCGTTCACACGTTACGTCACCTCGAACACTCCTCCCGCACGGCCCAGAAGCGCTTAACCGCCACCGCGCCGTCACAACACCCGAGCATCTGCAACGCTCTCCCCCCTTTCTCGCCACAGCATCAGGTATCGCGTCCATGACCGTGCAATCCGGCCTTGAAGCCATGAAACTCCAAGATCTCAAAGACAAGAAGCCGAACGACCTTCTGGCGTTCGCCGAAGAGCTCGAGATCGAGAACGCATCCTCGCTGCGCAAGCAGGACATGATGTTCGCGATCCTCAAGGAGCTTGCCGAGCGCAATGTGGAGATCACCGGCACTGGCGTCGTTGAGACCTTGCAGGACGGCTTCGGCTTTCTGCGCTCGCCGGAATCGAACTATCTGGCCGGCCCTGACGACATCTACGTGTCGCCCTCGCAGATCCGCCGCTTCGGCCTGCGCACCGGCGATACCGTGGAAGGCCCCATTCGCGCGCCGAAAGACGGCGAGCGCTATTTCGCTCTGCTCAAGGTTTCCACGATCAATTTTGAAGATCCGGAAGCGGGCAAGCACAAGGTCCATTTCGACAATCTGACGCCGCTTTACCCGACCAAAGCGCTGAAGATGGAGATCGACGATCCGACGCTGAAGGACCGTACCGGCCGCGTCATCGACATCGTGTCGCCGCAGGGCAAAGGCCAGCGTGCGCTTATCACCGCGCAGCCGCGCACCGGCAAAACCGTGATCCTGCAGAACATCGCCAAGGCGATCTCGGCCAATCACCCGGAATGTTATTTGATCGTGCTTCTGATCGACGAACGCCCGGAAGAAGTCACCGACATGCAGCGTTCGGTGAAGGGCGAGGTGATTGCCTCCACCTTCGACGAACCGGCGACGCGCCATGTGCAAGTGGCCGAAATGGTGATCGAGAAAGCCAAGCGCCTGGTCGAACACAAGCGCGATGTCGTCATTCTGCTGGATTCGATCACGCGTCTGGGCCGCGCCTACAACACGGTCGTTCCGTCATCGGGCAAGGTGCTAACCGGCGGTGTCGACGCCAACGCATTGCAGCGCCCGAAGCGCTTCTTCGGCGCGGCGCGTAACATCGAAGAAGGCGGCTCGCTGACCATTATCGCGACGGCCTTGATCGATACCGGCTCGCGCATGGACGAAGTCATCTTCGAAGAATTCAAGGGCACGGGTAACTCGGAAATCATCCTGGACCGCAAAGTCGCCGACAAACGCGTCTTCCCGGCCATCGACATTCTGCGGTCCGGCACGCGCAAGGACGAATTGCTCATCGACAAGGGAACGCTGGCGAAGACGTATGTGCTGCGCCGCATCCTGGCGCCGATGGGCACGATCGATGCCATCGAGTTCCTGCTCGACAAATTGCGCCAGTCGAAAAACAACACCGATTTCTTTGAATCTATGAATACGTAAGCGCGAAGCGCTTACGCGCCACTGCTCTGTCCATGGGAGCAA
>CAIYRG010000061.1 GCA_903928515.1 uncultured Alphaproteobacteria bacterium
GGCGATCCCGGCGCGATGCGCACCACGGCGGTGCGGCAGGGCGACCATTACGTCATCAACGGATACAAACGCTGGATCACCAGCGCCGGCGGGGCGTCGTTCTTTCAACTGGTCGCGGCCACCGACCGCTCGAAGGGCAGCCGCGGCGGCCTCAGCATGTTCCTTGTCGACGCTGACACGCCGGGCATCACCCTGATGGGCCGCACGCAGACGATGATGGGCGACGCGCCTTACGAGATCGCATTCGACGACGTGAAGGTGCCGGTGGAAAATCTGATCGGCAAGGAGGGCGAGGGCATGAGCCAAGCGCAGTCCTGGATCACCGCCGGGCGCTGCTATCAGGCGTGTCGCGGCCTCGGCGTTGCCAAGCGCAGCGTCGACCTTGCGGCAACATACGCCAAGCAGCGCGTCACCTTCGGTCAGCCTTTGGCGGAGCGGCAGGCGGTTCAGTTCATGATCGCCGACAGTTACACCGAGCACCACATGACGCAGCTTCTGGTCTATCAACTCGCGGCGCGTACCGACGCCGGCATCGCCGCGCGGCACGAAAGCTACATGGCGAAAATCGCCGGCACCGAACTCGGCTTCCGTGTCGCCGACCGCTGCATGCAAATTCACGGCGGCATGGGGCTCGCGACCGAAATGCCGATCTCGAAGATGTGGCGCGACGCGCGCAGCTTCATGATCACCGAGGGGCCGGTGGAACTGATGCGCTGGGTTCTGGCGCGTGAGATTTTGCGCGGATATTAGGGCGTCAGCGCGCGATCCAAAGCGCGTAAACGAGCGCGAGCGCGGCGACGATAGCCAGCCAGATTGCGAAATTGAGCAGCCATCGCCGCCGATGTTGGGCGAGTTCGACCAAGGTGGAACGGCCAAACCAAACGGCGATGACCATGAACGACAGCACAGCGGTTGCCACGCCCGTCGGCACAAAGCGTTCATGAAACAGCACGTCGTTCGCCAGCAGCAGCAGCGCGGACACGGCAATCAAAACGGCGATGATGGTCTTCATTGATCCGCTGCGACGCGAGGCTTGCTTCGGCCGCTGTTGCTGCCGCCCTTTGGCCGTTGCTTAGGTGTAGGGGATGGCAAGCGCGTCGGAGTAAGCGATCGTTCCTCGCGCTCCCTTTGGCGTGTGCTTGTGAAGCGTCTGGCCTCCCTTGCTCTTGACCACCACTTCCGTCGAGCCGTCGTCCCGCCCGTCGACATTAAACGCCACGCCATTTGGAACACAGTAGAGCCCGGTCCCGATGTCCATTCCGTAAGAGGGAATCAGGAGAATTTGAGTCGTGCCTTCCAGAGAACTGGCGCGTCCAGTCTCCCCGGCCCCTCCGGCGATGTGATCGAGGCAGACCTCCAAAGCAATCTTGACGCCATCGATCGTCAGCCGGCAGCCGCCCAGGCGTTCGTCGTTCTGGGTGACGAGGCCGCTCTGGGCGCTACCCAGCGGAGCCGAGACCCCGACATTCTTCTCGTTGCTCGTGCCGGGATGAATATTCACGCTATTGTTTTTGTAGTCTATCGTTGAGATGTACGCCTCGGGATCGAGCGCGGAGAGATCGAGCTTTACTATCAGCCTCAGGTCGAAATCGCGTCAGGCCGTATCTTTGGGCTTGAGGCGTTGGTCCGCTGGCATAATCCCCGTCGCGGGATGATCATGCCCTCGATCTTCATCCCGATCGCGGAAAAATCCGCCGTCATACACCGGCTTGGCAGCTGGGTTTTCGATGCGGCATGTGTGCAAATGAGACAATGGGAAGATGAAGGAATCGCCCCGCGAATCATGGCTGTCAATGTGTCGGGAATCCAGATCAAGAGGCTCGATGACTTGGTGAAAAATATTACTGAGAGCCTTGCCAAATCGCGGATCAAGCCATGCTCTATGGAAATCGAACTCACTGAAACCGTCCTAATGGAAGCTTCGCAGAAGCACTTCGATGTTTTAGGCCGTCTTCGAGAAATGGGCCTGCATATCGCAATTGATGATTTCGGAACCGGCTACTCGTCACTAAAGTATCTCACCGTCTTCCCCGTCAATCGGTTGAAGATCGCTCAAGAACTGGTGTTTCACGTCACCGATGAGCTTCGAAATGCCACGGTCGTCAAGGCAGCAATCCGTCTTGCGGGAGAACTTGAAATTGCCGTCATTGCTGAGGGCGTCGAGACGGAGGCCCAGGCACAGTTTCTATTGGCCTCGGGTTGCGGAAATGCCCAAGGGTACTTCTACAGCCGTCCGGTGAATGCCGAGTCAGCCGCAATCCTGCTGCGCCGGGGGCGCATAGACACGAAGAAAACAGCGCAACACAATCTGAAAAGTGCAACCGCGGCGTAATGCCGACTTGTTCCATTTTTTTCAAAAACGCGGTAACGCATGCACTTCTAACGTTACTTTAAGAACATTCGGGGTTGTTTCGAGACGGCGATTCTTCGAATTTGCGGCTGAGACGCGACAATGAATCAAATGCAATCGCGTTTTCGCGCTCGTGCGGCTGAAGCCGATTGATGGTTGTCGTTGGACGTCATTTTGGGCCGGACAGTCAAGGCAGTGCACAATGTCTCAAAAAATTCGGAGTGTGCATGGATCAATCGTTAGAAGGGTCTCGTGACATGCTAGAAAATTTATTATTGAATGGCGATGCGGTGCAGATCAAGGTTCTGCCAATCGGAATTTTTCTCGATAAATAATAGTGATGCTATCTAGATGCACAAGCCCGACCACAAAGTGGCCGGGCTTGTGTGCCGTAACGACAAATCAATCTTTGTCCTTGGGAGCGCCAGTCTGCTTGTCGCGACCGCTCGTTCCAATTGTAGCCGGGTCTGACGGCGTTTGGCTAGCGCCTCGCACATCCGCGCTTGATGGCGAACCATTCGTCGCGCGCGGTGCAGCTCTCTTGGCTCCATTCGCCGAAGGAGTCGCGGTGGCGCCGGAGGTGTTTCCGCTGCCATCACGAGCATTCACGCCACCCGGCGCACTTTGGGCCAACGCAACCGTGATCGTTCCCGCGATCAGCGAGACAACGATCGCCGCCATTTTTACTTGTTTCATTGACGCTCCTCTGAGTTTGTAAGACGGCTGTCAACTCCGCCCCATGCAATCGGTTCGGAGATTCACGACACCGCTTTTGAGGTTCCGGTGGCACTCATCTGGCCGGAACGCGGGCAGCAATAAGTAACGCCGCGCTGCTTCGATACGCTGCCGCCAGCCAGACAAAGGATGTCGCGCCCGACAACGGCGGGCCTCCGGTGCCAAGGCGTGAATGGCGGTGTCGACGTGGGAGAGTCGCGTTGAGCCGGTTGATGCTCGACCAGGAGCGAGGTCGGGGAAATACCGTCCCGCATGTGGCGGCCAGCCAACCAAAACGCATAGAATAGTGCGAGTGCGATGACGACAGCCAACCAAGTCGCGAGGGTTGGGCCCCGTCGGCGTCGATTTTGAACGA
>CAIYRG010000062.1 GCA_903928515.1 uncultured Alphaproteobacteria bacterium
AAATCCCTCATAGAGCGAAGGCAGCACCAACGCATCGGCATTGGCGACCAGGGGGCGCAATTCCTGATCGGGAATGGCGCCGGTAAAAGCGACGCGCGCGCCCAACGGACCGGCAATGGCGCCCACACTGTTGTCGCCGGTGATGAATCCCTCGCGCTTGCCAACGATCAAAAGCGTATGCGGCACGCGATCCGCAATGCGCGAGAACGCCTCCAAAAGCCGCGGCAAATTCTTGTGCGGCTTCACATTGCCGACGAACACGAAATACGGCGTGGCCGCCTTCTGTCCCTGCGATTGTTCTTCGAACCACTGCCGGTCCACGCCGTTGTGGATCACCCTGGAAATCCCCTTCGGGGGGCCGATGAACCGTTCGAATTCGCTTTGCGAGAAGCGCGACACGAACGCGACGGCATCGGCGCGACGGCGGACGCGATTGAGAAAGAAGCGCGCATAGGCGGCCATCGCCTCGCCTCGAAGGCCGCGCGCGTTGGCGATGTGAAAGAGATCGTGCACCGTCGCCAACAGCCGACCGGACCATCGTAGCGGAATGTTGTAATGCGGAACCCACAGCAGATCGGCCCCGCGCACTTGCGCGACCGGCCAATTCCATTGCTCGGCGACCGTGAGGATGCGCGTCTCGAACGGCACGATCCCGACATTGGCTGCCCCGGACCACGCAAAAGCCGCGAGCATTTCGGGGCTGCCGACAAGCTGGAATTGCCAATCGGGGCGGGCGGCGATGATGCCCGGCAGAAGGTTGGAAATTACCGTGCCGATGCCCGATGACCGGATCATCCGTGCATCGACGGCGATTGTTTTCTTAGCCATACATCATAGCGTTGAGAGTGGGCTGCTTTCGAAAAAGTGGTCGCAAAAGGGTCGGGGCTTGCGACCGATTGTGTGGGTGCTCCGTATACCACCGGTCCCTATTGTCGTCCCAGGCCGGAGCTTCTACAAAGCCCAGCTTGCCCGTCACACTTGGCCTGTCATAGCAGGGTTAATACAGGACTTCTCAATATGCCAGCCAAAGTCGCACTGATCACGGGTATCACCGGTCAGGACGGGGCCTACTTGGCCGAGCTTTTGCTCAGTCAGGGTTACATCGTTCACGGCATCAAGCGCCGCTCATCGTCGTTCAACACGCAGCGCGTAGACCATTTGTACGAAGACCCGCACAACAAGGATGTGCGCTTCTTCATGCACTATGGCGACATGACGGACGCCACGAATTTGATCCGCATCATGCAGGAAACCCAGCCCGACGAAATCTACAATCTCGCCGCGCAAAGCCATGTGCAGGTGAGCTTCGAGACGCCGGAATACACCGCCAACGCCGATGCGATGGGAACGCTTCGCCTTCTCGAAGCGATCCGCATTTTGGGATTGAAGGACCGCACGCGGTTCTATCAAGCCTCCACCTCGGAAATGTTCGGCAAGGTGCAAGAAATTCCGCAACGCGAAACCACGCCGTTTCATCCCCGCAGCCCGTATGGTGCGGCGAAGGTTTACGGCTATTGGATCACGGTCAATTACCGCGAGGCGTATGACTTCCACGCATCGAACGGAATCTTGTTCAATCACGAAAGCCCGATCCGCGGCGAAACCTTCGTCACGCGCAAGATCACGCGGGCGGTGGCCGCGATCCATCACGGCTTGAGCGACAAATTGTATCTCGGCAATCTCGATTCGCAGCGCGATTGGGGCCATGCCCGCGATTACGTGAAGGGCATGTGGTTGATGCTGCAGCAAGAAACGCCCGACGATTATGTGCTGGCGACAGGCAAGGTCTACAGCGTCCGGCAATTCGTGGAACGCGCCTTCGCGCATGTGGACATCGCGATTTCCTGGAACGGCACCGGCGTGGAAGAAAAAGGCATCGATACGAAAACCGGCCGCACGTTGGTGGAGATCGATCCGCGCTATTTCCGTCCTGCCGAAGTCGATTTCTTGCAGGGCGATGCGTCCAAGGCCAAAGCGAAACTGGGCTGGGTGGCGGAAACGACTCTGGAGCAATTGGTCGACGAGATGATGGTCGCCGATCTGGATGGCATGAAGCCCGGCGCGAATACGCCGCGCCCGCTGCACGATTAACAGATCAGCGCACGCCCGATGGCACAGAACCGGCGTTTGCGCATCCTTCAGGTGAACAAGGCCTATTGGCCGCTGATCGGCGGCGTCGAGAAGGGCGTGCAATTGCGCGCCGAAGGCCTGAAAGCGCGCGGCATGCACCTGCGCATTCTGGCATGCCGCGAAACGGCGGGGCCCACCATCGTGCGCCGCGTGAACGGCATCGCGGTGATCTATGCCGGGTCTTACGGCACGGTTATGTCGCTGCCGATTTCCTTCAGCTTCTTTTTCCTGCTGTGGAAGCTGTCGCGCAAAGCCGACATCGTGCACTGGCACGAACCCTTTCCGCTGGCGACGCTGGGCGTGTTGTTCGTGTCGTCCAAGCGCGTAATCACCTATCACAGCGATATCGTGCGCCAGAAATTGTTCCGCAACCTGGTGGAACCGCTGCAACGCTTGGCGTTGCGCAGAGCCGACGCTGTCGTCGCCACCTCGCCAAACCTCATTCCCGACTCGTCGGTGCTGTCGCGATTGGGGCGTCCCGTGGTTCCGATCCCCGGCGGCATTCCCTTGGCCGGACCCACCGCACCTGCGGTGCGCGAAGAATGGGAACGCCGGCACGGGCATTTGCGCCCCTTCGTGCTCGCGGTCGGGCGCCTCGTTTATTACAAGGGCTTTGATGTTCTGATCGAAGCGGCAGCTCAATCGTCGTGGCCGGTTGTGATCCTCGGCCGTGGACCGCTGGAGCAATCCTTGCGTGAGCTGGCCGCCGCGCGTGGCTGTGCGGATTGCGTGACCTTTATTACCGAGCGTGTGAGCGACGAGGAGCTTTCCTGCTGGTTCGAAGAGTGCCGCATCTTCGCGTTTCCATCGACCGCGCGCAGCGAAGCCTTAGGCCTTGTCCAAATCGAAGCGATGGCGGCGGGCAAGCCGGTGGTGAACACCAATTTGCCGACCGGTGTACCCTTCGTTTCCTTGCATGAGGTCACCGGCTTCACGGTGCCGGTGGGCGATGCGAAAGCTTTCGCGGACGCCGTGACTCGGCTCTGGACCGATGATGGCTTGCGCGCCCGTTATGGCCTAGCCGCACGCGCGCGCGCCGAGGCCGAGTTCACCCAGGACGCAATGGTTTCGCGCTATGAAGTGCTGTACCGGCGCATTATGGGCCAAGAGCCAAAAGTGCCCGAGTCCAAAACCTAAGACCCGAGATCCGGCGCGCTGACTTCGCCGAGTAGTTCGCCGGTCAATTGTGAAAGATCACGATCATCATCGGTCAGCAGATGACCGCGAACCCCCGCCGCTGTGGCGGCCTCGACGTCGCTCGTTTTATCGCCGATGAGAAAACTCCGGTTCGGATCGACCGACCATTCTTCCATCGCCTTCAACAGCAGCCCAGGTGCGGGCTTACGGCAATCACACGCCAACGTGTATTCCGGGCGCTTGCCGGAGACGTGATGCGGACAGTGATAGAACGCATCGACATGCGCGCCGTGTAGGCCGAGCTGTTCCTGTATCCAGGAATGCAGCGCGTGAACCGCATCTTCTTCGTAATAGCCATGCGCCACGCCGGCCTGGTTCGTGATCACAAACACGAAACCTTCGCGATCGTTTAGCAGCTTGATCGCGGAAATAGCGCCTTCGCGCCAGACGAAATCCTCAGGCCTATGCACGTACCCCGTGTCTTCGTTAAGCACGCCGTCGCGATCGAAAAATGCCGCCCGCCGCTTTAAATGGCGGGGCAATTCGGACCGCGCGCGCTCCAGATCGGCCGGGATTCCGATGTCGATGAAGTAGTTGCGATACGAACGCCCGAACAATTTTCCTTGCCCCGCCAGAACGGGAAAAACATCGCGTTCAATCGAGCAAGGCGATTTCGTCACGTAATCCAGCAGCGATTTTCGCAGCACGTACACGCCGCCGTTGATCAAGCCCGGCCCCGCTTGGGCGCGCTCGACCATCTGCGTCACAGCCGTTCCCGACAGCGTAACGCCGCCATAGCGCGACGCATCTTCGACCTCGCGCAACGCCATTTTCGCTAACCCATCGGGGCCAACATCGATGAGCGAGAGATCGAGCAGATTGATGTCGAACAGGGAGTCGCCATTAAAGAGCAGAAATTCGTCGTCGAGGAATTCGCGCGCATGCAGCAGCGCGCCGCCGGTTCCGGCTTCGCTGGGTTCGATGATGCAACGGATGCTAAGCCCGCGCGCCTGCCCCCAATCGCGATAGCGCGCTTCCGCCTGATCGCCAAAATGCCCGGCGAGAAGCACGACATCGCGAATGCCGTAGCGCGCCGTGTTTTCGATCAAATGGTCAAGAAACGGCTTTCCGCCCACCTCAAGCAGAGGCTTCGGCGTGGCGCTGGTGCGCGTTCCAAGCCGCGTGCCTTTTCCGCCAATGAGAAAGGCGGCTTGTCTGAGGTTCACAACGCGTCTTCGATAAGGCCGCAGAGAATGTGACCAACCACCATGTGGAGCTGTTGGATTTGATCGGTGCGGTCGGCCGGCACCGCAATGATGTGATCGCAGAACTCGGCCATCGAACCCCGCTTTGCGCCGCAGAGGCCTACCGTCGCGATGCCTTTTTCGCGCGCCGCTTTCAGCGCCATGATGACGTTGCGGCTTTCGCCGCTGGTGGAAATGCCGACCAGGATATCGCCTGCCCGGCCGATGCCGCGCAATTGCCGCGAGAACACGTGTTCGTAGCCGTAATCGTTGGCAATCGCCGTGAGCGCGGAGGTGTCGACGGTCAGCGCCAGCGCGGGCAACGGATTGCGATCTTTCATGAAGCGGCCCATGAGTTCGGCCGCCAGATGCTGCGCGTCGGCGGCCGAACCGCCATTGCCGCAAAACAGGACCGTGCCGCCCTTGGCCAGGCTGGCGTTCAGCGCACGCGCGACTGCGAC
>CAIYRG010000063.1 GCA_903928515.1 uncultured Alphaproteobacteria bacterium
CCCGCCTTCGCGGGCATGACAGACTGTGGTGCCGAGCACGCGCATCCACCTGCCAATTGTGTTTTACTTCACCCGAATATCCGGCAGGCCGCGGGCGGCACCGCTGTAGTCCATGCCGTAGCCATAGAGAAATTCCTCGCTCGCCTGGAAGGCAGAATAATCGGCCTCAAAATTGCGCGCGGCGTTGCGCTTCGTCACCGCCACAGCAAGCGCCACATGCGCAGCGCCCTTTTCCATGAGCAGCGACTTGGCGCGTGCGACCGTGACGCCGGAATCCAACACACCATCGATCAAGAGAATGTTCTTGCCGCGCACCGCATCGCTCGGCGCATGCAGCACGTTCACCGCGCCGGGCGTGAAGCCCACACCATAGGCGCGCAGCCACAGCATTTCCGTCGCCAGATCGAGGCCATGCGCGCTTAAAGCCCGCATCAGATCGGCGGCGAACACGAACGCGCCCACCAGCACGGGCGCTGCGATTTCCGGCCTCACCGGCGCGGTCGCGATTTCGCGCGCCAATGCGCTCACGCGCGCCGCGATGATCTCTTTTGAAAACAACACCGTTTCGGCAGTTTGGTCTTCGCCGGACGTCACGGCTTCGCGGGCGCGGGTGCAGCCGCAGGCGCGTCCGCTTGCTTCGCGGGAACGCCGGGATCATCGCCGGCATCGGCAAAGCGCAGCAACAGATTGCGCGTTTCCACAGGCGGATTGGAAAGCCGCGTCACGAAGGACAACGAGCCGCCAGCCGCCAAGGTGGAAGCGCCGGAATCGAACGTCCAATGATAGAGCGAGCGCTTCTGATCGTCGTTCAGATCGACGCGCAGCATCGGCAGCGGCAGATCGTGCTTGGTGATGTTGGCAAGCCTGCCCGACACGGTCAGCACCGGTTGCCCGTCTTCGGTGGACATCTGGTAGACGACATCGGAGAAGGCGAGCCCGCGCACATTCACCGGCATGTGAATGGCGGAATAGAATGTTGCGGCCTGGGGCCACATGGTGGCAATCGCCAAACGGAATTGCAGCAGCGCGACGATGAAGCTGCCGATCAGCAACAGCAGCACCAGCCAGCCCAGCGCGCGCCCGGCCGCGAAGCGGCGCTTCGGGACAACAGGATAATCGTCGCGCGTTGGCGCGGCATAAGAATGGACGGCCGGCAGGTCGTCGGAGCCCATGGCGGCCTCCGGCTCCTGGGACATCACGACAACCGGTTCGGCCTCCTGCTCGGGCACGATTTCCGGTTCCTGCGAGGACTGGAACCACACATGGCCGCATTTCGCGCAGCGCACTTGGCGGCCCGGCGGCGCGAACCGCTCGGTTTCGACCTGATAGCGCGTGGTGCAGGCGGGGCAGGTGAGAATCATCGGGTCACGAAAGAGCGGGTCGGCCGGAAAGTGAAACATTAACCGCCCATAGGCAAGTAACGGGGGCAAGTACGCCGCTATATGACAACCAGCCAATCATGGCATCAACGCGGGACCACGGGTTAAGGTTGGGCCAAGGCGATTCAAAACTTTTAGCGATTCTTCGGTTTTCGGTAGGCCAATCGAGCGATGGTGCGGTTTGAGAATGTCGGCATGCGGTATGGCGGCGGCGCGGAAGTGCTGCGCGACGTCAGCTTCGCGCTTGAGCCGGGCTCATTTACCTTCCTGACCGGGCCGTCGGGCGCGGGCAAAACCACCCTGCTGAAGCTGGTCTTCGTGGCCGAGAAGCCCTCGCGTGGCCTCATCACCCTGTTCGACCGCGATTTGTCGCTGCTGACGCGGGCCGAGCTTCCCGCGCTCCGCCGCCGCATCGGCGTCGTGTACCAGGAATTTCGCCTGCTGCCGCACCTGACCGCATTCGAGAATGTGGCCCTGCCCTTGCGCCTCGCCGGTCTTCGCGAGGCCGAATACTCCCGCGACGTGCGCGAGCTTCTGGATTGGGTGGGCTTGGGCGATCGCATGCACCACGTTCCGCCCACGCTGTCGGGCGGCGAGCAGCAGCGCGTGGCCATTGCGCGCGCCGTGGTGGCCAAGCCCGACATTCTTCTGGCCGACGAGCCCACCGGCAATGTCGACCCCGACATCGCGCAGCGTTTGATCCGGTTGTTCGTGGAGTTAAACCGCTTCGGCACCACGGTGATGATCGCCACCCATGATCGCGCCCTCATCGCTGCGGCGCGCGCCAAGGAAATGCGCCTTGTGGATGGCCGCCTGATTGAAATGGGCGCGCAAACATGAGCACCGCGCAAACCGCAAACACCGCCGCCAAACCCAAACACGGCCATCGCATCCTGCCGCGCGAATCCGGTGCAGCGCCGCTCGATTTCGTGATCGGCGTGATGGCGTTCTTGGCCGCGCTGGCATTGGGCGGCGTGATGATCGCCAACCGCACCGCGCAAGGTTGGGAATCCGGCCTGTCCGGGCGCTTGACGGTGCAAATACTGCCGCAAGGCGATGCCGCGCCAACCAAGGAAATCGAAGGCGCGCTACGCGTGCTGCGCGCCACGCCTGGCATCGCCCAAGCCAACGAATTGTCGTTGGAAGAGAATCTGGCGCTCGTCGCACCCTGGCTGGGCCGCGATGCCGATGTCACCGCACTCCCCTTCCCCGCGTTGATCGATGTGGTGCTGGCGCCGGGCGCCACGCCCGATCTCGACGCGCTGTCCGAGCAGCTGAAAAAGGTCGCGCCGCACGGCACGCTCGACGATCACCGCCGCTGGGTGCAGCGCTTGCGCGATACCGCGAGCACCGTGGTGTGGGGTGCTGCGGCCATTCTGCTGCTTATCGCACTGGCAACCGCCGCCACAGTGGCCTTCGCCACGCGCGCCGGTTTGGAAGCGCATCACGACATCGTGCAGCTTCTGCATCTAATGGGCGCGAAAGACGGCTTCATCGCGCGCGCCTTTGAATGGCACTATTTCCTCGCCGCATTGATTGCAGCATCCGCCGGTGCGGCATTCGCCTTGGCGGGGTTCGCTGCCGCCGGCGGCTTGGAGCAAGTCGGCTTGAGCGGCGTGTCGTTCTTGCCGCCGATGTCGTTGCGCGTGGCGGAATTGCCGTGGTTGCTGCTGGTGCCCGGATGTGCCGCGCTCATCGCGTGGATCACCGCACGCATTTCGGTGTTCTCGGCACTCAAGGAGTTCTACTAATGCCTGCGCGCGTGAGCGTCGGCCAAGGATTGCGCTGGTGTGGCGTCGCCATTCTGCTGACGCTGATCGGCCTTGTCGTGTTCGTGGTGCAGCTCCCGCACGCGATGCTGGGCGAAGACATCGCGCCCGCCGACGGTATCGTGGCGCTCACCGGCGACAATGGCCGCCTCGGCCCCGCCGTGGAATTGTTGGAGAAGAACAAAGGCCAGCGGCTTCTCATCACCGGCGTCTATCCGAAAACGACGAAGCAGGATTTGAAAATCCTCACGCAAGGGGCTGCGCGTTTCGATTGCTGCGCCGATTTGGGTTTTGAAGCCACGTCCACGCGCGGCAATGCGCGTGAAGCCGCGCAATGGGCGGCCGCGCATCGCTACAAAAGTCTCATCGTCGTAACGGCCGACTATCACATGCCGCGCAGCCTGCTCGAATTC
>CAIYRG010000064.1 GCA_903928515.1 uncultured Alphaproteobacteria bacterium
CGCTCACCGAACAGCGCGTCGCGTTGTTTGGCGCGGGCTCGGCGGGTTGCGGCATCGCCTCGCTGTTGCAGCGCGCGATGATGGATGCTGGCTTGTCGGAAAGCGAAGCCCGCAAGCGCTTCTTCGCGGTGGATCGCGACGGCCTTCTCGTGGAAGGCATGGACGTCACCGAGTCGCAATTGCCGTTCGTGCAGTCGCGCAGCGATGTCGCCGGTTGGCAGCTGGAAAAGCCAGGGCATATCGGCCTGTTCGATGTGATGAAGAACGGCAAGCCCACCGTCTTGATCGGCGTGTCGGGCCAGGCGGGCGCCTTCACCGAGCCGGTCATCCGCATGATGGCGCAGCACGTCGCGCGCCCGGTGATTTTTCCGCTTTCCAATCCGACTTCGCGCAGCGAAGCCACGCCGGATGCACTGATGGTGTGGACGGATGGCCGGGCGCTGATCGGAACGGGCAGCCCGTTCCCGCCGGTGCCGTGGCACGGCAAGCTCGTGTCCATCGACCAGACGAACAATTCCTATATCTTCCCCGGCGTTGGCTTGGGCGTGATCGCGGTCGACGCCAAACGCGTGACCGATTCCATGTTCATGGCCGCCGCCAAGGCGCTGGCCGAATTGTCACCCGCCGTCAGAGGCGAGCAGCGTCTGCTGCCGCATGTCGATGAATTGCGCAAAGTTTCGATTCACGTCGCGGTCGCGGTGGCGAAGCAGGCGCAGATCGATGGTGTCGCCGAAAAGATGGGCGACAACACGCTGATGGAACGTATCCGGCAAACCGTGTGGGAACCGGCCTATCAGGACTACGAATTGGTGAAGCGCTAGGCGCCGAGCCAACTCACTTCTTTTTCACCTCTCCCCTTGAGGGAGAGGGGAAGTAAGAAAATTACCCGATCTGATATTTCCGCAGCATCGCTTCGTCGATCTCCACGCCCAGGCCTGGGCCATCGGGCACACGCATCATGCCGTTCGTAACGGCAATGCTCTCGCCCATCGGCGTACATTCCAGATCGCAGAAATAATATTCCGCCATCGCGTGCTTGGTGAGTGCCGCCACGATGTGAAGGGTGGCGACCAGGCCTGGCCCATGGATCGGCGAATGGGGCTCGAAAACGACGCCGTGTTTTTCGGCCAGCGCAGCGGCTTTTACCATTTCGGTGATGCCGCCGAATTTCGTCACATCGGGTTGCACGAAATCGACAGCCTTGGCTTCCAGCATCCGCACCATGTCGTTCAGATTGCCGAGGTTCTCGCCCGAGGCAATCTTGATGCCGCTACTTGCGCGCAGCCGCGCCAGCGCGGGAAAATCGTCGGGCGGAAACACCGGCTCTTCCAACCAATAAAGCCCCAGCGGTTTCAGATCGCGCGCCTTGGCGGCGGCTTCTTCTTCGCTCCAGCTGCAATTGGTATCCAGCATCAGATGCACATTCGGCCCCACGGCCTCGCGCGCCGCGGCCACGGCATCCACCGTGAATTCGTGCAGCTTGATATGCTTGTAGCCGCGATCCGCTGCGCGGCGGCAAATGCGTTGCACCAGTTCCGGCTCGCGCACGCGGATGAGGCTGGCGTAAGCGGGCAGGTTCTTTCGCGTGCCATCGCCGCCCAACAGCTTCCAAATCGGCTGGCCCGCCTTTTTGCCTTTGATGTCCCACAGCGCGATGTCGAGCGCGGATAACGCAAATCCCACAGGCCCGTTCAGAGACATGTTGTGCGTGCGGAAGCGCACATCGCGCATCAGGCTTGCGATGTCGGTGCAATCGCGCCCCAAGGCGATGGGCTCGATGATCAGTTTCACCGCGTGCAGCGAAACCGGGCAGGCGGCGAAGCCGAAGGCCTCGCCCCAACCGGTGATGCCTTCGTCGGTCTGCACTTTCACATACACGCCATCCATTTTCTCGCGCAGCTTGCCGGTCGGCAGCAACGGCTTGGGCGCGCCGTGCTCGTAGGGCAAGGCAATATGGAAGGCTTCGATGCTGGTGATTTTCATTGCGGTTACTGCCCTGGAATTTTCGTGTTCGGCGCTTCGAATTCGCCGGAATCCATTTGCGACCGTTCGGCTGAAGCCGGTGCCGGATACGTGAAACCCGCTTCCAGCGAGCCGTCGCCCGGCTTGCGCCCGGCGAAATCGGCATTGTGGCAAATCACGCTACCGCGTTCGTTCTGCGGAAATTCCTTCAGCATGCAGTTGCGTCCGGCGGCATCCCAGAACCAGGTGCCTTGTTGTTCCCAGGTGGGTTCATTGCCGTATTCCTCGAACGTCCCGTCCTTGTGATACGAGACCCAGCGGGCGCGGCCCTTGAGGGCCGAATTGTGCGACGTGTTGCCGTAGAACGCCGCGAGCAGATCGGTTTTGGGCCGTTTGGTTTCGGCGCTGGCGTTCGCCGGCTTCTTGAAGCGCAACAGATAATGGCCGCTCACGATGCTGCTTTCGCCATCCGGCGCGAAGCCTGCGGCCGTGGCTTCCGTCTTGGCTTGCGCGCCGTCGCCCGCATCGCTGATCACATACACGCCGCCCGGCTTCATTGCCGCGAAGATGGCTTTGTTCACCGCCACCATGTCGAGCGGCACATTGCGCGGCGGGCGGCCACGGAATGTCGCTTGCGAGTTCGTGATCTTGGCATCGTGAAGTGCCCCATAGGCGTTCGCACTGAACACCACATCCACTTGGTCGGGCACGGCGAATTGCTCGCCCGTGTCCATCTGCCAAAGCTGCTCCCACACCGCGGTCACATTGGCATATTCCGAGCGCGTATCCTGGATCGCGAGCGCCTTGTCGATCGGGTTGCGCGGCGGAACGCTGCCCTTCTTCATCAAATTGTATTCGACGGCGCGCTCCTGCTGCGGGTAGCCGTTGGCGACCACGAACGCGAACACTTTGCCCTTTGCGCCCACGGCCTTGCTGAGGATGCGCGTGTAATAACCATCGTCCGGCACGAGATCGGCGACCACCTGCCCCGGCTTGATCCCGGCGAAGGCCAGAACTTCTGCGGGCATGCGCGCCGCATCGCGGGCGCGGTCGTAAGGCGGGCGGGCGTAATGCGCCACGGCCGCATTGATCGCGGAGCTGGGTGCGTCGGCGGCGATGGCGGGTACGGCGAAGGCGACAGCCAGAAAGGCCGCGCGTGCGATGTGCTTCATGATGGTCTCCCCGAAAGCGCGCGTGTTTCCGCGCATCTTCGGCGAGGCTATCAGAAATAGGCCTCGCGCTGATAGGCGGGGTCGTAGGGGTGCAGCTCTTGCAGGCGGCCATCGCGCACTTTGTTCGCCCAATCGGGGTCCACGATCATGGCGCGGCCCACGGCGATCAAATCGAAATCGCCGCGTTCGGCGATGCGCGCCAGATTGTCGAGCCCGCCCACGGGGGCAATCTCGGTGGCCGTGGCGGGCGACG
>CAIYRG010000065.1 GCA_903928515.1 uncultured Alphaproteobacteria bacterium
CGCCTCCTTGAACTCTTCGTTTTCATGCGACAGCCGCGCGTATGTCTTGCGTGTGATCTGCCGGTCGAAATCGTTGGTCACTTGCATCATGAGCCGCAGTGCCGTCTTCACGTCGTCGGGCGATTTCAAATCCGCCGCTGCGGACGCCGCAGTTGCGAAAGTCAAACCCAGAAGGCCAATCGAAAGTACGGCAAGCATCTTGGGACGCATGAAATCCTCCTCCGGTTGTCACCGCGCGGTGACGTGCAGCGTTCCGCGCATCGTATCGGCATGTCCTGACGTCGAACAGAAATAGGGGTAATCGCCCGGCGCGGGGGCCGTGAATTCCACCGAGGTGGTTTCGCCTTTTTTGATCAGCTTCGTTGCGGCAATAATCCTGGGATCATTCGGCTTCAAGAAGCTTGTGTCCTCGGTGCCGCCGGAGCCTTCTGCAGCTTTGTCGCTTTCCATCAGCAGGGCATCCATCGTTCCGGGCATCGCAAGCACCCAGTCGGGTTCCTGGCGGATACTCTTCCCGCCGTGAGGGAATGTCAGCGTGACGTGCGTGCCCGTGATCACATTCAACCGCTCCGGTTTGAACATGAGGAAGTCGCCATCGCTTTCGACATGCAAAATGACGTTCGGCGCTGAGGGTGTGGTGTTCGATTGTCCGCACCCCGCAAGCGCCAGCACGGCTGACGCAATCAACGGGGCCATTAGACCGAAACAGCGCATGAGCCTACTTCACGCTTGCCGCCGCAATTGCGGGCCATTCGTCGATCTTCACGCGCCCAACGAATTCCGCACCGCCTTTGCCATCCGGCTTGAACAGCAATGTTTCTCCATCGGCCAATTCGCCGGAATTGTCTTTGAATGCCGCCGTGATGTTGGGCATGTGCGTGACCAGGATGGTGTTCGTTCCGGCGCGCGGCTTCAGGGCAACCTCACTACGCAGCCAATCGGCGGAGCCGGTGGGGCTCGTCTGCATGCTTTGTCCGCCGTCGCCAAGCCGGTCTACCAGTTTTGGCGTGCCGAAAGCAGCGTACCGGATCGTTTCCTGCGCGCGGTAGGTCGGGCTGGAAAGGACATCGCCAACGGGGATGTGAAGCGCTTTGAACGCGGTGCCCATCGCTTTTGACGTGTCGCGCCCGGTCTCGTCCAACTGGCGTTCCGGCTTGGTGTTGTCCGGGTTGGCAGTTGCCTTGTCGGGTATCGCCATCGGTGAACTGGCATGACGCATGAGCAGCACATATCCGCCCTTCTGCAACGTCGCAGCCAGGGGCGCGCGATTTGTTGCCGCCGCCGACGCGGCAGGGATAGCGAAAAGGCTGAACGCGCATGAGAGGATCACCGCACACAATAGTGGTGCATGACGAACGGCCATGGATTTCCCCGATACCGCTTTGTTCAGTGCAGCGCTCGCGCGCGGCTCACGTTCGCAAGCACCAGGTTAGCGCAAACGCAAACGGCGGGGAACGTCGGGAAGTCTTGTAAAAATGCAAGGTTGATGTGGTTTCGCGACGTGCGAATGGGCCCGCAATGCAATCGTGAAACGCGATTACTCGTCTTCCTGGAAGCGCGCCGCGATCAGGGCCAGCAATTCCGCCAGCGCGGCATCGGCATCGGGCCCTTCAGCCTCGATTTCCACCGTCTTGCCGATCGAGGCACCCAGCATCATCAGGCCCATGATCGAGCGGCCCGACACGGTGACGCCGGCATGCGTCACGCGGATATCGCTGTGGAACTTCGCTACCGTGGACACGAATTTGGCGGAGGCGCGGGCATGCAGGCCGCGCTTGTTCACGATGGCCGCGTCAGCTTTGCAGGTGGTCGCCTGTTCGGAAGTCGCTTGGGCGGGCGGCGTATCGCTCACGCAGATTTTCCTGCGAGTTCTGCGGAGCCTGCGCGCAAATATTTGCGCCCCGCAGCGATGGCTTCCTTTACCGCATCTTCGAGCTGCGCGTTCGCGCGCACGCCGACCAGCTTGATGAGGCTCGGCAGGTTTGCGCCCGCGAGAACCTCAACCTTGCCCTTCTTCAAGTGCATCATCGCCAGGTTGCACGGTGTGCCGCCGAACATGTCGGTGGCGATGACGACGCCATTGCCAAGGTCCACTTTGGCAATCGCGCGCGTGATTTCATCGCGCCGCTCTTCCACGTCGTCGTTGGGCCCGATGCAGATGGTTTCGATGTGGGTCTGTTCGCCCACGACATGCTGCACGGCCGACAGGAATTCGGCCGCAAGCTGGCCGTGGGTCACAAGCACAATGCCGATCATGGACGCTCGATCACGCTAGTCGTGTCATCTGGGGTCGTGTCATCTTGTTTGCCGACAAAAAATGATTGAGTCGGCCTACTGAAAAAGTCGCGCACGATACCAGTCCCGCCGCCAGAAGAAAGCCCTCCAGGGCTTCAGGAAAACAGGCTTTTCCGGGCTGCCGCGGCCGCCGCGGCGGCGATCTTGGCGGGCGTTGCCGCCTCGAAGGCTGGCAGGGCGATCAACGCAATGGCGGGTGCGTTCGCCAATCCTTCCGCGCGGAAAACCGCTTCTTCCGGCATCCGTTCGGGCGTTCCCGCGATCAGCCTTACCGCAAGCACGATGGCTGTGGGCGGGGCGGGGTCGAGCTTCAGAATTCCCACGCCGCGCGCCTCCAGGAGGCCCGCGATGGTTTCAGGCGCCTGTGCATAAATCGCGTCACCTTTGAGCGACAGCAGCGTGCGGTCGTCGGAGATGAGCTGCGCGCCACAAGCGATCAGCCGCAGCGCCAGATCGGATTTGCCGCTGCCCGAGGGGCCAAGCAGCAACACACCCGCCGCTTCAGGCGCGCCGAACGGCTTGCCTGCCGCGCCCAGGCGCACGGCGGTGGCGTGGATGTTGATGATGGGAGCAAGGCTGCTCACGAATCTTTGCCGTAGGTGAGCGGCAATTCCACCAGGAAGCGCGCGCCGGTTTTGTCGCCGCTCTTGTTCTCGGTCCACACGCGTCCGCCGTGCCCGGCCACGATCTGGCGCACGATGGCCAGTCCTAGGCCGGAGTTCTTGCCGAAGCCGTGTTCGGGCGGGCGCTCGGTGTAAAAACGGTCGAAAATCTTTTCGAGATTGTCGTCGGGAATGCCGGGGCCGTCGTCTTCTATGAAGGCGCGCACAGCTTGGCCTGTCAGAGTCGCGCCGATGGTGACCGTGCCGTTGGGCGGGCTGAACGAGATCGCGTTGTCGATCAGATTGCGGAACGCTTGGCCCAGGCGTTCGTCCAAACCTTCGACGATGGCGGGGCGCGGCAGA
>CAIYRG010000066.1 GCA_903928515.1 uncultured Alphaproteobacteria bacterium
AGGCCATGTGAAGTTGCCGCAACTCGGCCGCGTGATCGTGCAGGATCGCGTCGAGATTGGCGCGAACACGACCATCGATCGCGGCGCGCTGGCCGATACGGTGATCGGCGAGGGCAGCAAAATTGATAATCTGGTCCAGATCGGGCACAACACCGTGCTTGGTCGGCACTGCATCATCGTTGCCGAAGTCGGTGTCTCGGGCAGCGTTGTGCTCGGAGATTTTGTGGTGCTGGGTGGCCGGGTTGGCGTGGCCGATCACGTCACCATCGGCGACGGCGCGCGCATTGCTGCAGGCGGCGGCGTGATCAAAGATCTTCCCGGCGGGCGCGATTATGGTGGTTTCCCCGCCAGGCCGGTTCGGGATTGGCAGCGCGAAATCGCGGTGCTGAACAAATTGGTGAAAGACAAAACGCCGGGTTCGAAGTCATGAACGAACACACGCCTCAACACACTGCACCGGAAGCCGTCGACATCGAAGGGCTGAAGCGATTGCTGCCGCACCGGCCGCCCTTCCTTCTCATCGACAGACTCACCGAAATTCACCGCAGGCAAAGCGCGGTGGGCTGGAAAGCCGTGACCATCAACGAACCGCATTTCCTGGGTCATTTCCCCGATTACGCGGTGATGCCGGGCGTGTTGATTGTGGAAGCGATGGCGCAGGCCGCCGGCGCGCTCGTCGTGCACAGCCTCGATCTGCAAGATTCCAATCGCAAAGTGTATTTCATGACCATTGACCGCGCGCGCTTCCGCCGGCCGGTGACGCCCGGCGATCTGCTGCGCATTCCAGTGACGGTGGTGCGCAATCGCGGGCCGGTGTGGAAGTTCGAAGGCAAAGCCTATGTGGGCAAAGATCTTTGCGCCGAAGCCGAATACAGCGCGATGCTGACCGACGCGACTCTCGGCGACAGCGCCAAGGGCGCGTAATGGGAAAACTCCACCCGACCGCCATCATCGAAGACGGCGCCCAACTCGGCGCCGATGTGGAAGTCGGTCCGTTCTGCGTTGTCGGCGCCCAAGTGAAGCTCGGCGATGGCGTGCGGCTGGCCTCGCATGTGGTGGTCTCGGGCGATACGCAAATCGGTGCGCGCAGTTCGGTGTATTCGCACGCCGTGCTCGGCGGCGGCCCGCAGTTCAAGGGCGATGCCGGTGCGGGCGCGAAGCTTATCATCGGCGCGGACAATGTGATCCGCGAGCACGTCACGATGAATGGCGGTTCGATCAAAGGCGGCGGCGCGACGCATGTCGGCGACAAGGGCTTCTTCATGGCCTATTCGCATGTCGCGCATGATTGCCACATCGGACATTCGGTGACCTTCGCCAATGGTGTGGCGCTCGCAGGCCATGTCGAGATGGGCGATGGCGTGATCGTCGGCGGTCTTGCCGCCATCCAGCAATTTTCCCGCATCGGCAAAGCTGCCTTTATTGGCGGTGTCACCGGCGTGCCCGACGATGTCATTCCCTATGGCATGGTGGTGGGTGACCGCGCGCGGCTGCTGGGGCTGAACATTATCGGCCTGAAGCGCCGCGGCCTATCGCGCGAAACGATTCATGCGCTGCGCGCGGCGTATCGTTTCATCTTCTACGGCGAGGGCCTGTTGGCCGACCGCGCCCGCACGGCGCTCGAACGCTGGTCGGGCATCGAACAAATCCGTGAGATTGCGGATTTCGTGCTTGCGCCCTCGAAGCGCCCGATCTGCATGCCGCGCGCGCGTACGTCGACCACAGATGTGGATACGGATTAGCAATGGTTATGTCGGGCACCACGCTTGGCATCATCGCGGGCGGTGGCGAGTTGCCCATTGCGATCGCCGAAGCTGCACTCGGTGAAGGCAGGCCCGTATTCCTGCTGGGCTTGCAGGGTTTGGCGCGGCCTGAGAATTTGCGAAATTTCCCGCACGCTTTCGTGTCGTTGGGCGAAGTGGGCAAGGCATTGCGCTTGCTGCGCGATGCCGGATGCTCGGAAGTGACGTTGGCCGGCAAGGTGCCGCGCCCGCAATTCCGCGAGATCAAGCTCGACGCGCGCGCGGCACTTCTTCTGCCGAAAGTGTTGGCGGCGGCTTTGCGCGGCGATGACGCGCTGCTGCGCGCTGTTGTGTCGATTTTCGAGAAAGAAGGTTTGCGGGTAATCGGTTCTGCGGAAGCCGCACGCGATCTTCTGGCGCCTGCCGGCCATCTCGGCGAATACGAACCGACCGAACAGGAATTTGAAGATATCGCCAAAGCGCGCGAGGTGGTGCGCGCCATGGGCACGCTCGATATCGGGCAGGCGGCCGTCGTGTGCGAAGGCCTCGTGTTGGCGGTGGAAGCCGCCGAAGGCACCGACGAGATGCTGCGGCGCGTGGCCGATCTTCCGGAAACTGTGCGTGGCACTTCGGAACATCGCCGTGGCGTGCTGGTGAAAGCGCCCAAACCGCACCAGGAGCGGCGCGTCGATCTGCCGGTGGTTGGTATCGCCACGGTGGAACTGGCGGCACGCGCGGGCCTGTCCGGGATCGCGGTAGAAGCGGGGTCGGCGCTGATCGTCACGCGCCGGATGGTGGCCGAGGCAGCCGATTACCATGAGATTTTCGTCTACGGCTTCGAAGCGCCAAAAGCGCAATGAGTTCTCCGATAAGAAAAACACCCAGCCTGATGCTGGTGGTGGGCGAGCCTTCGGGCGATCAGCTTGGCGCGCAACTTATGGCGGCGCTGAAACGTGAAACCGGTGGCGATATCTGCATCACCGGCGTTGGCGGCACGGCGATGGCGGCGGAAGGTTTGCAAAGCCTGTTCTCGCTCGACGCCACTTCCGTGATGGGCTTGCGCGAGGTTGTGCCGGGCATCCCTGCGATCTTGCGCAACGTGCGCGCGGCGTCCGATTTCGCGCTGAAGACGCGGCCCGATCTTGTGGTGCTGATCGACAGCCCGGATTTCACGCATCGCATTGCGCGGCGGCTGAAGAAGCTCGATCCGACGATCCGCACGATCAACTACGTGGCGCCGCAAGTCTGGGCTTCGCGCTCGTATCGCGCGAAGCATATGGCGAAATATTTCGACGCCGTGTTGGCGCTGCTTCCCTTTGAAACGCCGTTCTTCGAGAAGCACGGACTGCCGGCGCGCTTTGTGGGCCACCCGGTGTTGGAACGCAGCGTACGCATGACGGGGGGCGATGCGTTTCGTGAACGTCACGGAATCGCCAACGATCGTCCGCTGCTTGCCGTGCTGCCCGGCAGCCGCCGCAACGAAATCCGTTTCATTCTGCCGATCTTCAAAGAGGCCGTGCGTCTGCTGGCGCGCGACATTCCCGATCTCTTCTGCGTGGTGCCGACCATTCCGCACGTCGTGGAGAAAGTGCGCGAAGGCGTCGCCGATTGGCCGACGCCGATTGTGGTCGTGGATCGCGAGGCCGATAAATACGCAGCCTTCGATGCCGCCGATGTGGCGCTGGCGGCTTCGGGCACCGTCACCACCGAGCTGGCGCTGGCGCACACGCCGATGGTCGTGGGCTACAAAGTGGGCGGGCTCACCTACGCACTGTCCAAGCCGTTGATGAATATTCGCTTCATCACGTTGATCAATTTGATCTTGGATCGCGAAGCGATCCCGGAATTCCTGCAAGGCATCTGCACGCCGGAAAATTTGCACGCAGCACTACTGCCATTGTTTGTCGACAAGGATGCACGCGCGAAGCAGTTGGGCGACGTGGGACAGGCTTTGAAGCTGTTGGGCGAGGGCGACGAAGCGCCCTCGA
>CAIYRG010000067.1 GCA_903928515.1 uncultured Alphaproteobacteria bacterium
GATCACAGCAACACTATCGCCCGCGGCTTCCGCGCAGATCACCGCTTCCACGCCGGTCGGCACGCTCAACACCGCCTTGCCGGTGCGCTTGGTCGCCACAGCATCGGCTTCCTTGGTGATGAAGCCGTGTCCTGAACTTGCGGCGAGCAGCAGCACGCGCTCGGGCTGGTGCACGAACAGCGCAACCAGATCTTGCTCAGGGCCCAGCTCGATGAAATCGCGGATCGGTTCGCCCTGCCCGCGCCCGCCAGGGAGCTTGGCGCAATCCAGCGTGAAGAAGCGGCCATCGGTGGCGAACAGCATGAGCTTGTCGGTGGTCTCCGCCTGAATCCAGAATCGGCCCCTATCGCCTTCGCGATATTTCACCGCGTCGTTCTCTTCTTGATGGCCCTTGAAGCTGCGCAGCCACCCCTTCTCCGAACAGATTACCGTGATCGGCTCGCGTTCGATGGCGGTCGCCTGCTCGTGCACTTCTTCGGCGATGGTCTGAATCTTCGCGATGGTATCGACATCGGCGATCTTGGTGCGGCGCGCGCCGAGCTTCGTCTTCAAACCGAAATCGGCATCGACCTTCTTCAGCTCTTCGATCAGCCTTTCGGATTGCAGCTTCTCCGAGCCGACGAGCTTGTTCAGCTCCTTCTGCTCTTTCGTGAGGTCCGTGTGTTCCTTGCGGATCTCCATCTCGTCCAGCCGCCGCAACGAACGTAGGCGCATGTTCAGAATGGCTTCCGCCTGACGCTCGTTGATATCGAACGCCTTCATCAATTTCGGCTTGGGTTCATCCTCGGTGCGAATGATCTTGATGACCAGATCGAGATTCAAATAGACGGCGAGATAGCCGTTCAACACCTCTAAGCGATCGGCGATCTTCGCCAACCGGAAGCGCGAGCGGCGTCCCAGCACCTCGCGGCGATGATCGATGAACGCCATCAACGCGTCACGCAGGCTCATCACCTTAGGTGTCACGCCCTTGTCGAGCACGTTCAGATTCAAGCTGATGCGGTTTTCCAGCTCGGTCAGACGGAACATCTGCTCCATCAAAACCTCCGGCTCCATCGTGCGCGATTTCGGCACCAGCACGATGCGGATGTCTTCCGCGGATTCATCGCGGATATCTTCAAGGACCGTGAGCTTCTTCTCTTCGATTAGTGTGGCGATGCGCTCGATCAGCTTCGCCTTCTGCACCTGATACGGCACCTGATCGATGACGATCTGATAAGAGCCACGCGTGCCCTCTTCCTTCTTCCAGCGCGCACGCACGCGGAAACTCCCGCGTCCCGTGCGATAGGCTTCCGCGATGGTCGTCGGATCGTCCAGCAGAATACCGCCGGTGGGAAAGTCAGGCCCCTTCACCAGCTTGAACAGCGTGCGGTCCTGCAAATTCGGATTTTCGATCAGCGCTATGGTCGCGGCGCAAAGCTCTCCGAGATTGTGCGGCGGAATGGAGGTCGCCATGCCCACCGCGATTCCGGTGGAGCCGTTGGCCAGCAAATTCGGAAAGGCTGCGGGGAGAACTTCCGGCTCTCTTTCCGAGCCGTCATAAGTGTCGCGGAAGTCGACGGAGTCTTCGTCGAGCCCGGTCAGCAGCGCTTCGGCCGCCGCCGTCAGACGGCTTTCGGTGTAACGCATCGCGGCCGGGTTATCGCCATCGACGTTGCCGAAATTGCCCTGTCCCTCGACTAGCGGATAGCGCACGGCGAAATCCTGCGCCAAGCGCACCAGCGCGTCATACACGGCCTGGTCGCCATGCGGATGGAATTTGCCGATGACGTCGCCCACCACGCGTGCGCATTTCTTGAAACCCGACGACGGGTTCAATCCCAGCTCGCGCATCGCGTGCAGCAAACGGCGATGCACCGGCTTCAACCCATCGCGCGCATCAGGCAGCGCGCGCGAGGTGATGGTCGAGAGCGCGTAAGCCAGATAGCGCTCGGACAGCGCCTTGCTTAACGGCTCGGGCCGGATGTCGTCTTTGATCGGCAATTCACCCATGGGCGGCACTCATAAATCGGGAATCAGAGGGAGACGCTATTCTACCGGAGCCCCTAGGATATAGGGCCGCCCTCGCTAGAGGCCGGGGACCGGCAAAGCAAGTCCCGAATTGCCGCCGCAATTGGCCGCCGAACGCGTCAGGCTTTCTTCTTGGAAGAGATCGTTTTCGCCACCTTCTCCTTCGCGCGCTTGGGCAACAGCTTCATCAACAAGATGAAACCCGAAAGGATCAGGCAGATAGAGTTCGACACAATCAGGGGCCAGCGGCCCAATCCGATGCCATAGGCGGTCCACAGCGCGAAGCCGAAGACCGTGATCACATACATGCCGGTGGAAATGGATGACGTATCGCGCGTGCGGATGATCTTGATCGCCTGCGGCGCGAAGCTCACGGTGGAGGCGCAGGCCGCCAACGCTCCAACCCATTCGATGGCGTTCATGTCTGCGCCCCGCTTCGCATCGTCAGGCCGAAATGGCCAGCATGCCCCTATGCGAAACGAGAACCCGCGAGGACGGACTTGGCTCCCTTTTTCGCATTGCAAGGCGCGCAAGCGGTCGCCAGATTTTCAATGGCATTGCTCCCACCGTTGGCCAGCGCCAACACATGGTCGCAATGCAGCGAGCGGTCACGCGCGCCGCAATAGACACAGGCATAATCGTCACGCGCGAATACGATGCTGCGCGCAATCTCCCAGGCGCGTCCGGGAAGCCGCTCACCGACAACGGCCGCCAAAGCCTGTTTTTTCTCGGCGATAGCATCGGCGATATCGGCCAACACCGGCGCCACAAACGGTTTGAGAACGCGCCATTGGGCCCGCGATGTTCCCGCGCATCGCGCCAATGCGGACTCTTCCAGATCGAGCGTATCGCCGCGAACCCATTCGTTCAGCAAAAGCGCTTGCAACGCGATGTGTTCCTCCGCCGTCATCAGCATGGTGTCGGTGTGGTAGTTGCCCGGATAAAGCGGGCACAACGCCAAGTGCAACCCCACATGACGTTCGGGAGAAATGGCGCTGGGAAACGCAATCACCGATCCTGATTGCAGACCTTTGGAAAAGTTCTGTTGCATCTGGACTTCCGCTATAAATGTTCTCTATTTGTTCTACAATGCGCCAGCACTCTTCCACCGTCAAGTCTCTCTCCGATGCCATTGCGGCACGCGTGTTCCTTTGGGTGCTGTGCCGTGAATGCGGCCGAACAAAACGCATCGATCCGCACGTCCTGGCGGATCGGATGCGTAGCCAAGCGCTAGATGAACTTGCGAAGAAATTTCGCTGCGAGAAATGCCGCAACAAAGTCAGCGTTGTCGTCGCAAGCACATCGCGTTGGCCGGAACGATAATGCGCGTCCGGATTAGGCAGTGAGCAACACCTCCCGCTGTCATGGCCCGCAAAAGCGGGCCATCCAAGTGACAGCGATTACTTCGAACGGCTTTGCTCTACGCCCGATTGGGCGGCCCGCTGTTGCGGGCCGTGACAGGCTTGGTGAGTCAATGCTCGACGAGGTTGACCATTTTCTTGAAGTCGCCCGCCAAATAACAGCGCACGTTTTCTTCAACGATGGGCAGCGCGTCGTCGGCATAATCGATGTGCACGCCACCGGTGTGCGGCGTGATCACGACGTTCTCCA
>CAIYRG010000068.1 GCA_903928515.1 uncultured Alphaproteobacteria bacterium
CGGCCATGGTGAGAGTGGTGGTTATTTCGTCTGCAATTTCGGTTTCAAAAACGCCACCGCGCGTTGGAACGCGTCTTGCGCGTTCGGCTTGCTCAGATCGCCACCGAAGCCGTGGCCTTCGCCCGGATAGATTTTGATCTCGGGCGGCGATTTCAATTTCGTCGCCACCGCTTGCAGTTCATACGCCGCGCGCACCGGAATCACCTTGTCGGCATCGCCGTGCAGGATCAGCAGCGGCGGGACTTTCTTGATGGTCTCTTCGAGTGCCGATGGCACCGCGCCGTAATAGACGACCCCCGCTTTGATGTTGGTGTCGATAGAACCCGCACCCGCCGTGAGGATGCCGCCATTCGAGAAGCCGAGAAGCCCAACGCGACCGTTTGAATTCTTCTGCTTCAATGTCCAATCCGCAGCGTCATCGACAAGATGCGCCCAGGCGGTGAAGCGTTCCTGGAAGACGTCTTCGCCCGCTTGGCGTCCGGCTTCATCTTCCTCGGTGTAATAGGAGAGCATATAGACGTCGAAGCCGGCCTTCGCCAATTCCGACGCGTAATGCTTGGCGCTGTCGATCTGGGGCGCCCAACCGCCGCCGCCATGTAGCATCATCACGGCAGGCCGTTTGGCCGCGCCGGGTGCGGGAAAGAAGATTGCGGTGACGGGGTGTTCTTTGGCCGGGATCTGCAAATCGATCCCGGAAATATCAGCGGCTTTAGTGTCCTCGGCCGCTGCCTGCGTCAGCGTGAGACACGCTACGACGCAGGCAGAGACCAAGGCAATTTTCACTTCCGTTTGTCGATCTGCACGAACGGACGGCTCGTTTCGCCGGTGAACAACTGACGCGGACGGCCGATGCGCTGTTGCGGATCTTCGACCATCTCGTTCCACTGCGCGATCCAACCCACCGTTCTTGCGACAGCAAAAAGCACCGTGAACATGTCTGAGGGGAAGCCCAGTGCGGAAAGCGTGATGCCCGAATAGAAGTCCACGTTCGGGTAGAGCTTCTTCTCGATGAAGTAGTCGTCCTGCAACGCGATGCGTTCCAGTTCGAGCGCGGTCTTCAGCAATGGTTCGTCGCGTTTGCCCAGCGCGTCGAGCACATTGTAGGTCTGCTCGCGGATCATCTTCGCGCGCGGATCGTAGTTCTTGTAGACGCGGTGGCCAAAGCCCATCAGGCGGATGCCCGAGTTCTTGTCCTTCACCTTCTTCACATATTCCGGAACCTTATCGACCGAGCCGATCTCGCGGAGCATGTTGAGCGCGGCTTCGTTGGCGCCGCCATGAGCGGGGCCCCAGAGGCAGGCAATGCCGGCCGCGATGCACGCGAACGGATTGGCGCCGGAAGAACCGGCAAGACGCACGGTGGAAGTCGAGGCGTTCTGCTCGTGGTCGGCGTGCAGGAGGAAGATCACGTCCAGCGCTTTGGCGAGCACCGGGTTGACCTTGTATTCCTCGGCCGGGACCGCGAAGCACATGCGCAGGAAGTTCTCGGTGTAGCCGAGATCGTTGCGCGGATACACGAAGGGCTGGCCGATCGAATATTTGTAGGCCATCGCCGCGATGGTCGGCATTTTGGCGATCAGGCGGAAGCTCGCGATCTGGCGCTGCGCCGGATCGTTGATGTTCGTGGAGTCGTGGTAGAACGCCGAAAGCGCGCCGACCACACCGCACATGATGGCCATTGGATGCGCATCGCGGCGGAAGCCGTTGAAGAAGCTGATGAGCTGTTCGTGAACCATCGTGTGGTTGGTGACGGTGTCGTGGAATTTGCTCATCTGCGGTTTGTTCGGCAATTCGCCGTTCATCAGCAGGTAGCAGGTCTCAAGAAAGTTCGAGTGCTGCGCGAGGTCTTCAATCGCGTAACCGCGGTATTGAAGAACGCCTTCATCGCCATCGATGTAGGTGATGTCGCTTTCGCACGACGCCGTCGACGTGAAACCGGGGTCGTACGTGAACATGCCGGAATCGCCGTAGAGCTTACGGATATCCACCACGTTGGGGCCCTGAGAGCCGCCATAGACCGGAAGATCGTATGTCTTATTGCCGTAGGTGAGCGTGGCCGAACCGGCGGGCTTCGCTTTGCTTTCAGTGGGCATATGGCAAACTCCATGGCGGGAAGCGGACGGGCCTTCCCGAAAAGACTGCTACGCTTAAGGCGTCCCCCAAAGCTCCGTCATACCCCCGGCCTCTAACGGGCCACCGGGAGCTTTAGAACCGTTAATCCGCATGGGCGCGGATACGAGTCAATGCCTCTTCGCGCCCCAATACCGCCAAAACATCGAACACCGGCGGCGACGTGGTTTTTCCGGTCAGACTGGCCCGTAATGGTTGGGCAACCTGGCCGAGTTTGATGCCTTCCTGGTCGGCATAGCTGCGCACGCGCGCCTCCAATTCCGCCGTTTCCCAGGCGCCGTCCGCCAGCACCTTTGCGAGCTTGCCCAACCGTGTGCGCGCCTCGGGCGTGAGCAGGGTTGCGGCTGCCGGATCAAGGACGCGCGGGCCCTCGTCGAACAGGAAGGTGGCGTTGTCGACAAGCTCGATGAGCGTTTTGGCGCGCTCCCTCAGGCCCGGCATCGCGGCCTTCAAACGGGCGCGCGCGGCTTCCGTGAGTTTCAGGCCCGGTGTCTGGCGTTCGGCGAAAGATGCGGCTTCTGCGGCCAAAGCGGCCTCATCCATGGCGCGGATGTAGTGCCCGTTGATGCTGTCGAGCTTCTTCAGATCGAAGCGGGCCGGGCTGCGGCCAATGGCTTCCAGGTTGAACCAGGCGATGGCCTGGTCGGTGGGGATGATTTCGTCATCGCCATGGCTCCAGCCGAGGCGCAGGAGGTAGTTCCGCATCGCCTCGGGCAGATAGCCCATGTCGCGATAGGCCTCGGCCGACAGCGCGCCGTGGCGCTTGGAGAGCTTCGCCCCATCGGCCCCGTGGATCAGCGGCACATGGGCGTAGGTCGGCTCGGGCCAATCCATGGCGCGGATGATCTGCAACTGTCGCGCGGCATTGTTCAGATGGTCGTCGCCGCGGACGATGTGGGTTACACCCATGTCATAATCGTCGACCACGACGGCGAGCATATAGGTGGGCGTGCCGTCGCTTCGGAGCAGCACCATGTCGTCGAGCTGCGCATTGGCGAATCGCACATCGCCCTGCACGAGATCGTGAACGATGGTTTCACCGCTCTGCGGCGCTTTCAGTCGCACGACGCCCGCAGCGCCGGCAGGCGCTTCGGAAGGATCGCGATCACGCCAGCGGCCGTCGTAGCGCATGGGAAGGCCTTTGGCCTTCTGCTCGGCACGCATCTCGTCGAGGTCTTGCGGGCTGGCATAGCAGCGATAGGCGAGATTTTTCTTCAGCAATTCTTCGGCGACTTGGCGATGCCGCTCGGCGCGCGCGAATTGGTAGACCGGCTCGCCATCCCAATCGAGGCCGAG
>CAIYRG010000069.1 GCA_903928515.1 uncultured Alphaproteobacteria bacterium
CCTGCTCGTCGAGCACGAAGCCGTGGGTGAGCACCGCTTTATAAGGTGCGTGGCCTTGCGTGCCGCAGGTTTCCAGCAGTGAGGATTGGAACCAGCCGCGATGCTGATCCGAGCCTTCCAAATACAAATCCGCCATATCGGCTTTCGGCCAAGCGGGATCGACCGGGTTCTCAACGACAAACGCATGCGTCGAACCGGAATCGAACCAGACATCCAGAATGTCGCGCACCTGCTCGTAATCGTCGGCATTGTAATCGTTGCCTAAGAACCGGGACGCGGGCGAGGCATACCAAGCATCCGCGCCTTCTTTCACGAAGGCCTCGGTGATGCGCGCGTTCACGGCCGGATCGCGCAGCAATTCGGCCGTCTTCTTGTTCACGAACACCGCGATGGGCACGCCCCAGGCGCGCTGGCGCGACAGCACCCAATCGGGGCGATCCTTCACCATCGCGCCGATCCGGTTTTCGCCCGCCTTCGGGAACCAGCGCGTGGCGGCAATCGCGCCCACGGCGAGTTCGCGCAGCGTGGATTGGTTGGAGCCCTCGAACGCACGATCCACGGCGGCAAACCATTGCGGCGTGGTGCGATAGATGATGGGGGCTTTCGAGCGCCAGCTATGCGGATAGGAATGGCGCAACGTGCCTTTGGCCAGTAGCGCGCCGCGTTCGATCAAGGCTTTGATGACCGAGCCGTTGGCAGGGCCATCCTTACCTTCCGGCGTCAAAATCGCTTTGCCGATCAAATCCGGGAGTTTCACCGCCTCGGTGAGCTTGCCTTCGGCATCCACCGTGAACGGAATTTCGAGATTGTGGGCACGTCCCAAATTGAAGTCGTCTTCGCCGTGGCCCGGCGCGATGTGCACGAAGCCCGTGCCGGTATCGGCGGTGACGAAATCGCCGGGATACGGACGCACTTCAAAGTCATAGCCATCGGCATGGAACGGATGGCGCGCACGAACCTCGTCGGGCTTCACATCGCTCACGCGCGTCAGTGTGATCTTGGCGTGCTTGGCGGTTTGTTCGGCCAGCGCATCGGAGAGCAAAAGCACTTCGTCCACTTTGGCAAAGGCGCCCTCGCCTGCTTCCGTGACCCTATACGCGCCGTACGCCATGTCTTTCGAGAAGGCGACGGCGCGGTTGCCCGGAATCGTCCACGGTGTGGTTGTCCAGATGACGAGGCTCGCGTTCTTCTCCGCACAACCTTGCGTCACCGGAAACTTCACATAGATGGTCGGCGACTGCTTCTCGGCGTATTCGACTTCCGCCTCGGCGAGTGCGGTCTTTTCCACAGGCGACCACATGACGGGGCGCGAGCCGCGATACAGCAATCCGTTCATCAGGAATTTGTGCAGCTCGCCGGTGATCGCGGCCTCTGCGGCGAACGCCATCGTCGTGTAAGGATGCGCCCAATCGCCGATGCAGCCTAAGCGCTTGAACTGTTCGCGTTGGATAGCGATCCATCCCAGCGCGAAGGCGCGGCATTCGGCGCGCAACTGGGAAACCGAAACATCGTCCTTCGATTTGCCCTTGGCGCGATATTCTTCCTCGACCTTCCATTCGATGGGCAGGCCGTGACAATCCCAACCCGGAATGTAAGGCGCGTTCTTGCCCAGCATGGTCTGCGAGCGCACCACGAAATCCTTGAGGATGTGGTTGAGCGCGTGCCCGATATGGATGTCGCCATTGGCGTAGATCGGGCCGTCATGCAGCACATATAAAGGACGGCTTTTGGCCGCCGCGCGCTGCCGGCCGTAAATGTCCATCTGCTCCCAACGCGCCAGCCATGCCGGCTCGGCCTGCGCCAACCCCGCTTTCATGGGGAAATCGGTCGCCGGGAGGAACAGCGAAGCGCGGTAGTCGGGCTTGGAATCGGCGTCGGACATCGGCGGTTTTAACAGCTCAAATCGAAGGGCCGATGTTCCTAACAGCCGGGGGGAGGAGCGTCCAGGGCGTGGCGCGCGGGGGTCCATTTCGTGCTAAGCGGTTCTTGGACAATCAGAAAAAGGCAGGCCATCGGCCGGCCTCGCGGGGGGACATCATGGCACTAGCGGATCGCACCGCTTTCATCACGGGCTCGGGCGCCAATATCGGCCGGGGCATCGCGCTATATCTGGCGCGCGATGGCTTCAATGTCGTCCTGAACGGATCGCGCAATGCTGCGGCCTGCGAGGCCGTGGCCGCAGAGGCCCGCGAGTTCGGCGTCGAGGCCCTTGTCTGCATGGGCGATACCGGCAAGCGCGAAGATGTGGACCGCATGATTAAGGAAGCCCTGGGCCAGTTCGGCACGGTGGATGCCTTCATTCACAACGCCGCTATTCGCCCGCATCAAGGCTTCCTCGAGATGAGCGAAACCGATTGGGACCGCGTGTTCGACGTGAACTTCCGCGCCGGGCTGTTGTTCGCGCGCGCCTTCTTGCCCGGCATGATCGCAAACAGCTGGGGCCGCATCGTCAGCTTCGTCGGCATGAACGCCATCGCCGGACACGCGGGGCGCACGCATGTCTCCGCCTCCAAGCATGCCATGTGGGGCCTGACGAAGACTCTCGCCAAGGAATTCGGACCGAAGGGCGTGACCTGTAATGTGATTTCGCCGGGCACCATTCAAGGCGAAGTCGCCGACGAGCGGCTTGTTACGAACAACGCGAAATTGAAGCCCGGCATTCCGGTGGGCCGTCTCGGCACACCGGAAGATATCGCAGCCGTCGTGGCGCTGATGTGCTCCGAAGACGGCGGCTTCATCAACGGTCAGATGTGGCAAGTGAACGGCGGCGTGGTGACTTAAGCCGAGAGAGGGAGAAGCTTTCGCGCCTGATCGCTATCCTTCGCGATCTGCGCTTTCAGCGCATCGAGGCCGGCGAATTTCTGTTCGGGCCGGATATAGGCGATGAACTCGACATTGATCAGTTGGCCGTAAAGATCGCCCGCGAAATCGAACAGATGCACTTCCAATTGCGGCGCGGTGCCGCCCACCGTCGGGCGCATGCCGAAATTGGCCACGGCATCGTGGCGGCTGCCGTCTTCCAAAATCGCGCGCACCGCGTACACGCCGAAGGCGGGTGGAAAGATGTCGGTCAGTTTCAAATTCGCGGTGGGGAATCCGATGGTGCGGCCGCGCTGATCGCCATGCGCGACGTGGCCGTCGACACTCCACCAATGTCCGAGCAGACGCGCGGCCTCTTCCGGCTTTCCCGCTTTCAGCGCGGCGCGAATGGCGGAAGACGAAATCTTCTCCGCACCCTGCGCCACCACCGGCTCATAGGCGCTGACACCGAAGCCTTCCATCTCGCCCATATACGACAGCACCGCGATATCGCCGGAGCGGCCTTTGCCGAAGCGGAAATCGCGCCCCACCACGAGGTGCGAAACCGAAAGCCGGCCGATGAGCACGTCGAGCACGAAATGCTGCGCGCTCATGGAGGCCAGATGCGCATCGAAAGGCAGCGCGATGAGGATATCGACGCCAATCGCTTCGAATTCTTGCGCACGTGTGCGGAAGGATTCGATGCGCAACGGCCCGCTATCGGGGCGGAAGAATTCCTGCGGGTGCGGCTCGAACACCATCACCGCCAGCGGCGCTTGGCGTTCGTCGGCGATGCGCTTGGCATCGGACAGCAGCGCGCGATGACCACGGTGCACGCACGCGAAATTGCCCAGCACGAGGACCGAGCCGCGTGTGTCAGGCCCCCCTGGCAAATGTCGCAGTATGTGCATGCGCGTCTGGCGCCTCTTCAGGCTCCGGTCACTTGTTCTTGGTCGGCACCATGATCAGGGCCTCGGCCTCGATCACGACAACGTCCTTCACCTTGCACCAGCAATCGAACACCACGCGCTTCTTTTCCGGGATGATCTCACGCACCGTCACCAGCGTGTCGACCGTGTCGCCGATGCGCACCGGTGCCTTGAAGCGGATGGTCGCCGTCATGAAGATGCTGCCCGGCCCAGGCAGTTTCGTGCCCAGAACCGCCGAGATGTAACCCGCCGACAGCATGCCATGGGCGATGCGGCCCTTGAAAAGCGTGGTCTTGGCGTATTCTTCGTCGAAGTGGAGCGGGTTCATATCGCCCGAAACTTCGCCGAATTTCTGAACGTCGGACTCGGTCACCGTACGCGAATAGGTTTCGCTCTGGCCGACCGTCAAATCTTCAAGAAAATAGCCTTGCATCGCTTCATCCGCTCTCTTCGCAACCGCAGCACAGTCTTATCGGGGCACTCGGCGAGCGGCAAG
>CAIYRG010000070.1 GCA_903928515.1 uncultured Alphaproteobacteria bacterium
CCGCCCCATCGCGGTTGGCGACAAGATCGAAATTCGCCCGATGATGTATCTGGCGCTGTCATACGATCACCGGATTGTGGATGGCCGCGAAGCCGTGACCTTCCTGGTGCGCATCAAGGACAATCTCGAAGACCCGCAGCGCATGCTGCTGGATTTGTAAAAACCACCGTCTGTCATGGCCCGCGAATGCGGGCCACCCAGGTGATAACAGCCTCTGCGGCTCGCAGACGCTCGCCGGATGGGTGGCCGCCTCAAGGGCGGCCATGACGCGTTTAGAGGAACATCATGGCCGATTCATTCGACGTCATCGTCATCGGGGGCGGACCGGGCGGTTACAATTGCGCGATCCGCTTGGGCCAGCTCGGTCTGTCCACGGCTTGCATCGACAAGCGCGGCAGCTTCGGCGGCACGTGCTTGAACATCGGCTGCATTCCCTCAAAAGCCCTGCTGCACGCCAGCGAGATGTACGAAGAAGCCAAGACGCATTTCCCGAAGATGGGCATCACCACCGGCGCGCTCGGCGTCGATCTGCCCACGATGATGGCGCACAAAGACAAGGTCGTCGGCGAGCTGACCAAAGGCGTCGAGTTTCTGCTGAAGAAAGCCAAGTCCGAAGCTATCGTCGGCGAAGCGAAGATCATTGCTCCCGGCAAGGTGAGCGTGAAGACCAAAGACGGCACACGCGAACTCACCACCAAACACATCGTCATCGCCACAGGTTCGGATGTAGCCCCGCTGCCCGGCGTCCCGGTCGATGAGAAGACCATCGTGTCGTCCACCGGCGCGTTGGCGCTCCCCACTGTGCCGAAGCGTTTGCTCGTGGTCGGCGGCGGCGTGATCGGCTTGGAATTGGGTTCGGTGTGGCGGCGCTTAGGCGCGCAAGTCACCGTTGTCGAATTCCTCGACCGCATCATCCCCGGCACTGATTTGGAAGTCGCCAAGACCTTCCAGCGCATCCTCGAAAAGCAGGGCATCGCCTTCAAGCTCGGCATGAAGGTGACGGGCGTTGCCAAAGGCAAAACCGGCCTGATCGCGAGCGTCGAGCCCGCCAAAGGCGGCGCTGCCGAGAAGATCGAAGCGGACGTGATTTTGGTCGCCATCGGGCGCCGCCCGTTCACCGACAATCTCGGGCTGGACGAAGTGGGCGTGAAGCGCGACCAACGCGGGCGTGTCGTCACCGACGATCACTATCAGACGAACGTCAAAGGCATCTGGGCCATCGGCGACGTGCGCGAAGGCGCGATGCTGGCGCACAAGGCCGAAGACGAAGCCGTGGCCTGTGCCGAGCGCATTGCCGGTAAAGCGGGCCATGTGAATTACGATGCCATTCCTTCGGTGATCTACACCTACCCGGAAGTCGCCGGGGTCGGAAAAAGCGAAGAAGATTTGAAGGCCGCAGGCATCGCCTACAAGGTCGGCAAATTCCCCTTCACTGCAAACGCGCGCGCCAAAGCCAATCTCACCACCGATGGCTTCGTGAAGATCTTGGCCGATGCCAAGACCGACCGCGTGCTCGGCGTGCATATGATCGGCCCCGATGTCGGCAACATGATCGGCGAAGCCTCATTGGGGTTGGAATTCTCAGCCGCCGCCGAAGACATTGCGCGCACGTGCCACGCACATCCCACGTTGACCGAAGCTTTGCGCCAAGCGGCGATGGCGGTCGACGGTTGGACGATGCAAATGTGATTGGGCAAATGTGATTGCACTGCTCACAACAGAATCAAAAAAGCCGCGGATGATCTCCGCGGCTTTTTCTTTATCCGAACCCCGGACAGGCGAAAGGCTCCGCGAGGGGAGGAGACGGAGCCTTTCGCACGCAATCGCGGGGGAGTGCGATTACGGTTTTTCGAACTTGAGATCCAACGCGCCGATACCGGCAGCAATATTCAAGCCTGTATTGCCTTCGATGCTGATCGGCTGCAGCGCAATCGAACGGTCGAAGCCGCCGAGAAGCACGTTGGCGCCGACACCGCCGCCAGCCGTAACCGATGCGCTCGCGCCGCCGTAGCCGCCTTCAAGCGCGCCGGGCTTCATGGAAGATGCGGGGGCAACCACATCCCAGATCAACACGCCGCCCTTGGTGTAACCGATATCGACGCCGACCTTGGAGATCGAGCCGCGATAATGTTCGCCGTTGCCTTTGTTGGGCACGTAATTGCAGCGAATGTCTTTCGACGAGCCGAGGATGTAACCCCAGCCGCTATCGACGTTGCAGGTGAGAACGCCGACTTTTACGCCGGCTGCGTTGGCGGGCGCGCCGAATGCAAATGCGCTGACGGCCAAAACAGCCGCAACACCCGTGGCTTTTAATGTCTTCGACATATGCAGTCTCCTATTTGCGCCCTTCCAAATTTGGACGCCAATCGACACAGGTAACGCCAACGCAAGCGGTCCGTTCCAAGCCCTGGCGGACCGCAAATCGGTATGTGCGTCAAAACTGGATAGTGGCGACCCGTTGTTTTTGTTCGCAAATCCGGCGCAAGCGCACGCCGGAGCCCACGTCTCATCTTACTGATGCTTAAGGAATATCCGCCAGGATACCTCATGGCCTTCACCCTCACACGCAGTACGGCAGCACCCACCATGCCTCGCGTCGAGAAGAGTTACGGCTCCGCTGCGGATGCCACGCAACCCGATCTTGTGGCGTTCCACGACTATTGGAATCTGAAGCGCGGCAGTCGCCGCTGGCCGGTGCGTGAGGAATTAACCCCGCGCGATCTGATGCGCTCGCTCAAACGCATCCATCTTTATGACGTCGTCGATAACGGCGCGGATTTTCACATCCGCGTCACCGGCTCTGCGATCTTCCTCGGCTATTACACCGACCCCACCGGCAAGCTGGTGTCGGATCATCCCGATCCGGGTTTGCGCACCGCGTTTCGCAGCGTGCTGAACCGCGTTCTGGAAACCGGCGAGCCTGTCTACGATTACGCCACCCCGAAAACCGACCGCCACCTCTCCAAGCGCGAAGCGTTCAGCCTGTGGCTGCCCTTGGGCCGCGATAAGGTCGAACAGGTGATCGCCCAATCCCTGATCGTGCGCCTGCAATATTAGAGAAATCTCGCATCAACACGGCAGCCCTCACCCTTCGACAAGCTCAGGATGAGGGGCGGTGGTTCTGCTTCACCTAAATCTCATCGAAGAGTGAGGCAGAACGTGGCTCCTCACCCTGAGCTTGTCGAAGGGTGAGCGGCACAGTGCTTTTAAGACCCGAAAAGCCCT
Organism: uncultured Alphaproteobacteria bacterium; assembly: GCA_903928515.1. GTDB lineage: Bacteria > Pseudomonadota > Alphaproteobacteria > Micropepsales > Micropepsaceae > CAIYRG01. The sequence continues at coordinate 3,226 of CAIYRG010000070.1, forward strand.
TTGTGCCCGTGGGCCAGCTACTCTAAAACCCAGCCAGACAAACAACAGCGTTGGGGAGAACCGCATGAAAATCGTGACATTCCGCGACGGCAGCCGTGAGAGCTATGGCGCGGTCGTGGGCGACAAAATCGCCGATTTCGGCAAAGTCGCTGGCGCGCCGCGCGATCTGAAAGCGGCGATTGCGCAAAATGCTTTGACCAGCCTCAACGCCGGCGCGAAGCCCGAGATCGCGCTCGCATCGGTGACATTGCTTCCCGTGGTGCCGAATGCCGGCAAGGTTCTGTGCGTGGGCCTGAACTACAAGGCGCATATCGAAGAAGCCGGACGCAGCGATTCCGCCTATCCGCCGATGTTCACGCGCTTCAACGATACGCATGTCGGCCAAGGCGCGCCGATGGTTCGTCCCGAAGCCTCAACGCATTACGATTTTGAAGGCGAGCTTGCGATCATCATCGGCAAGCCGGGCCGCTACATCACCAAGGCCGACTCGTTGAAGCACATCGCCGGTTACAGCTGTTACAATGACGGCTCGATCCGCGACTGGCAGATGCACACGCATCAATGGATTCCGGGCAAGAATTTCCCCGCTTCGGGCGCGTTCGGACCGTGGATGGTGACGGCGGATGAAATTCCGGACTGGACGAAATTGACGCTCATCACGCGCCTCAACGGTCAGGAAGTGCAGCGCACGACGACCGATCTGATGGTCTATCCGATCCCCGATCTGATCGAATACATCTCGGGCTTCACCACATTGAACGCGGGCGATGTGATCGCCACCGGCACGCCGGGCGGCGTTGGCTTCAAGCGCAAGCCGCCGCTGTTCATGAAGGCGGGCGATGTCGTGGAAGTGGATATTTCTTCGATCGGCGTTTTGAAGAACCCGATCGTCGACGAAAAATAAGCTGTTCCCTTGAGACAAAGAAAAACGCCGCGGATCGCTCCGCGGCGTTTTTGTTTCTGACGACCGCCGGGATGTTAGCCCGGTCCGCCGACGATATCCTTGCCGTCCTTCATCGCCTTCACGAAGAAGCCGCCGGGGCGGCCGTCCTTCAGAGGCTGAAGTTCGACGGTCACTTTGTCGCCAGGGTCCAGCGTGTGCTTGTTCCAGCCCATGCGCGAGAGCGAGTTCGGGCTCGACCCTTCGATGCCGTAAAGTGTGTCGACACCTTTGTCGTCCGTGACCGTGACCCAAAGGTACATATGCGGGTTCGTCCATTGGAACAGCTTCACGGTGCCGCTGATTTTCACGGTCCGCGAGCGGTCGAACATCGCATAGGAATGGTGCGCCATCGCGGGAACGGCGGCGGCCAGCAGAGAACCTGCAGCCAGGCCGAGAACCGCAAATTTCGACATGCTCTTCATAATCTCTCTCCCTTATCGTGGGGCCATGGCCCTCGCGACTGGCACCACTATAGGCGGCACGCCACGGGGGTCAACGCTTACACTTAGAATACGTCGAAACGACCGCTAGCCCTCGCCGGTTGGACCGACGCCGCCTTTCACGTCCTGCAAATGCGCCGCGTTTGCCCAATGGCGTTCAGGGCTTAAGGCCCCGCCGGTCTATCGCCGATCAGGGCGCGACGAGATGGATTTCGATGCGCCGCAGCGCGGTGTCGGGCAGCGGCACGGTGTCGTTCAGCGTCGAACGCTTGAACAGGTTGCGGGGCACCCCGCCGGCGGCGAGCGCGTCTTCCACCTTCACGAAACGGGCATCGGCCAGCTTGTCGGGCGTGCGCGAACTGCCATCGTGGCCGACGATATCGATCTCGCCCACTTTCAGCGATTTGGAGGCCTGCGCGGCGTTGTCGACGATCATCTTCGCGGCGTCCGAAAGGTCGGCCGTGTTGTAATCGAAGAAGACGATGTAATCGCGCGGTGCATCATCCTCTTTCTGAAAGGCGGCGCAGCCGGTGAGCAATGCGGCGAGTGCAATCCCGCCAAGCCAATGACGCATGGTGTCCCCAGTCCCTAATTCTTTGTCCACCTTAGGTGGTTGATGCGGATGTGGCGATGGCCCGCTTTCGCGCTCGGTTAAGGGAATCTGCCTTGGTGAGCCTCACCTTCGACGTGCCCCACTCTTGACCTAGCGCGGCGGGTGCGATTCTGCTCAACCCAAGGCGCACGCGCTGGCCCCGTGGCGGACTGGTAGACGCACCAGACTTAAAATCTGTTGTTCCGTAAGGGACGTGTCCGTTCGAGTCGGACCGGGGCCACCACGCCTAGCTTCTCTTGGTGAGCGTAGCGAACCTAGAGAAGCTGGCGCCGGGCGAGCCTTCGCGAGCAAGGCCTTCGCCCGCTGTGCGGGCTTCGGCTCGGCAAGCCTATGGGGCGAAGGCTGTCGCGCCAAAGGCGGACTGGCGAATACCCGTCTTCAAATTTCCTTCCGTAGAGACTGGTTAGATTCTGTGCATGGCCCCGTGCTAGGGCTGGCCCATGATGTACGTCGTTCTGATCTTCACCTGCCTTTGCGCGTTCGCCGCGGCTTTCGCCGTGCTGCCTTTCGTAGCGGCGCGCGCGCTGCCCGCGCGCTTGGGCGCGGGCGCACTGACTGCCGCTGTGGTGTTTCTCATCGGGCTGGGTTCGTATTTCGCGCTGGGCCAACCGGCCCTTGCGGTGAAGAGCTTCGAGCCGCTGCGCAATGACGACTTCCCCGGTTTGATCGCCACGCTGGCCGAGCGCATCCGCGAGCGTCCCGACGACCTCTCGGGGTGGATGTTGCTGGGACGCGGCTATGTGTCGATGGGGCAGAACGCGGAAGGCGCCAAGGCGCTGGCGCGCGCCATCGAACTGGCGCAGGCGCAGGGCAAGCCCTCGGTCGCCCTCGATTCCGACTACGGCGAAGCCTTGATGCAGAGCGAAGGCCCCGGCAGCACCAACGCCGAAGGCGCATTCCACCAAGCGCTCATCCTCGATCCGAAAGAGCCCAAGGCGCGCTACTATCTCGGTGCCATCGCCGCCATGCGCGGCAAGACGCAGGACGCGATCGGACTGTGGCAAGGCTTGCTGGCCGATGCACCGACCGACGCGCCGTGGCGTCAAAACCTTGTCGATCAGATCGCGGCGTTGAATGCCGCCGCTGTTGGTGCCGGCAAAGCCCAAGCGCCGGACGTGCAAGCAATGGTGGCGGGCTTGGCGGCCCGGTTGAAAGACAACCCGCACGATCTCGAAGGCTGGCAGAGACTGCTGCGCGCCTACACGGTGTTGGGCGATCACGGCAAAGCGAGCCAAGCAATGAAGGATGCGCTGGCGGCGTTTCCGAACGACGCCAAGGCACGCGCCGCACTTGAAGCCTCTACCCAGCCTCTGAAGTAAGCTGGCTCTGAAGTAGACCGGATACGAAAACGGCGGCCCAAGAGGCCGCCGCATCATCACTGTTCAGAAGCGTTTGCGCGTTAGCCCGCGACGCGCCCTTGCCATACCGGCCAGCACGCGGCTTTGCCGCTCGCCTTCGCTGCGTTGTAGAGCTTCATCTGCGCGTCTTCGGCGTTGGAGCCTTCCGCGGTGGCAACGTAATCGTGCGAGCCCGAGCACCAGACGTAAAACTGATGCGTGCCCTTCGCGAAGAAGTCGACTTGATGATCGGACGAGAAGTTGCCGGCAACGGCAACACCGGCTGCGGCGAACAACATGCCACCCACCACTGCCGCGACTACGCGCTTTGCCAACATCCGATCCGCTCCTGCATTACGTGAAAAGTTAAATTTGTTCTGAACCGATGCAAAACTGCCACGACACGCCGAGCGAAGCAAGCGCCGCGCCAGGACAGCATGTCTCGGAAATATCAGAACAATTCGTGATTTTAACGGAACTTTGATCTAAGTCATTGCTGCGCCGCACAATTAACGGGCAGCCGTTTGCCCATCATCTTGCGGCTCCACGCCCATCCCTCGCACCAGATTTGCGATTGCCGAGGCCGCCGCCGCGACTTGGCCAGCGTTTCTCCCCGAGACCACCAGCGTCGTTCCGACCGAAGATTGTCCCGTTTCGGGAGACGAAGGCTGCTCATTAAAAAAGGGGTAGGAGCCGATATCGGTGTCCGGGTGGGCCTTCTGGATGGCCTCCAGGCCATGGGCGATGTCGCTCTCGCGGATCTGGGCGGTGAGCGAGCGGACGATTTTGGCCCGGCCGCGCTGCAGCCTCGGCGCGATATCGTCCAGCATCGCCTTCATAATGCGCGGCACGCCCGCCAGCACGAAGACGTTCTCGATCTGAAAGCCGGGCGCGATGGAGACGGGGTTCTTCACCAGATTGCCGCCATTGGGAATGCGCGCCATACGGCGGCGGGCATCGGTGAAATCGGTCTCGCCGTAGCGCGCGGCCAGCAGCGCCAGCGCTTCAGGGTGAAAATCGATGCCGATTCCGAAAGCGGCGGCAATCGCATCCGCGGTGATGTCGTCATGGGTGGGGCCGATGCCGCCGGTGGTGAAGACATAGGTGTAGCGGGTGCGCAGGGCGTTCAGCGCCGCCACGATCTCAGCCTGGATGTCGGGCACAAAACGGGCCTCGGACAGATCGATGCCAAGGGGCGCCAGAAACTTGGCAAGCGTCTGCACATTCACGTCCTGGGTGCGGCCCGACAGCAATTCATTGCCGATCACCAGGATCGCCGCGCTCACTTGCCTATCCATCTTTGCGGTTCCTTGTTTCCCTGGCACCATCCCGGCGTCGTGTATAAACTTGGCCCCGACAAGGGTTTTTTGACAATCTCGCCCTATTTCCGGGTAGCGCTCGAACCCTTGGGTTTGAACCCTATATAAAACCCGTCCCGCGCCTACGCGTCTCGTGCAGTCAGGAAGACAATGTCCAGTTCCGATCCCCTCGTCAGCGAACATGCCAATATCGGCGAACATTCGGGTCCGTTTCTCGATCAGGACGCGCTCGAGGCTGTCCGCCGCTCGGCCTTCGCCGTGGCCTTGCACGGCCCGGCCGACTTCGCCGGCATGCGCCGCGCCGGCCGCTTGGCGGCCGAGGTGCTGGACCTGCTGGTGCCGGAAGTGAAACCCGGCGTGACCACGGCCGCACTCGACAAGATCGCCTATGAATATGTGATCGACCATGGCGCGCTGCCGGCCTGCGTCGGCTATCGCGGCTATCGCAACACCGTGTGCACGTCGCTGAACCATGTCGTCTGTCACGGCATCCCGAACG
>CAIYRG010000071.1 GCA_903928515.1 uncultured Alphaproteobacteria bacterium
GCCCGCCGCCTCCTTCGCCCACTTGGACGCGACGACCGTGCTGAGCCGCGACATCGCCGCCCAGGCCATCTTTCCGGCGGTGGACCCGCTGGACTCCACCAGCCGGATCATGGACCCGCTGATCATCGGCGAAGAACACTACACCGTCGCCCGCCGCGTTCAGGAAATCCTGCAAGGCTACAAGGCCTTGAAGGACATCATCGCCATCCTGGGCATGGACGAGCTGTCGGAAGAAGACAAGCTGACCGTGGCCCGCGCCCGCAAGATCAGCCGCTTCCTGTCGCAGCCCTTCTTCGTGGCCGAGCAGTTCACCAACACGCCGGGCAAGTTCGTCGATTTGAAAGACACGATCCGCTCGTTCAAGGCGATCGTGGAAGGCGAATACGATCATCTGCCCGAGCAGGCCTTCTACATGGTCGGTCCCATCGAAGAAGCGGTGGCGAAGGCGCAGAAGATGGCCGCGGAAACGAAGTAATCCAACAATCACCCTCATGTTGCGCGTGTCGAAACATGAGGGCCTCACCCTTCGCCGGTATGAAGGCGTGAGGAAGGACACCTCGAATGGCTGACAAAATTCATTTCGATCTCGTCTCGCCGGAACGGATGCTCCTGTCCGAAGACGTCGACATGGTCACCGTGCCCGGCACGGAAGGCTATTTCGGCGTGCTTGCGGGGCACGCGCCGCTGGTCTCCACGCTGCGTCCAGGCCTCATCGAGGTGAAGGGCGGCGCAAAAGGCGATTTGAAGCTGTTCGTGCGCGGCGGTTTCGCGGAAGTGAATCCGGAGCGGATCATTGTTCTCGCCGAAGAGGCGATTCCCTTGAACGATTTCAATCTCGACGCATTGGATCAGCGCATCCGCGATGCGGAAGAAGAGCTGGTTGCGGCGCAAACCGACGCCGAACGCGACAAGGCCGGCGAGCATCTCGACAGTTTGCGTCAATTGCGGTCCATCTTTTAACGCTTCGGACAGTTTCCCATTGGCTCTCCGTCCGGAACCCTAATGATACGGGGCCGTTCCCGGATGCAGGGTTTTGCGGTATCGTTGTCAAAATTCGGTCGCTGAAGACTTTTCGCGATTGAGACGTGCGTGTTCGAAAAGGTAGGGCGCAGGACGGCATGGCGGAAGGCGCAATCTACAAATCCGGGTGGTCTCTCGACGACATCGATTGGTCGCGTTTCGACGCGTCCAAGATCGAGCCTTCGTTGCTCGCCGCCGTGAAGGCTGCCTCCCTCGTCGAATACAACGCGCACGATTATGTCGCCTATCTCACGCGCGTCTATGACGGCGCACCGGCCCAGCAGATCGCCGATATCGAGCGCTGGGGCCGCGAAGAGATTCAGCACGGCCTCGCACTGGGCCGTTGGGCCGAGATGGCTGATGCCAGTTTCAAATTCGAATCCGCCTTCGCACGTTTCCGCGAAGGCTATCGCCCGGCGCATTTCATTTCCGGCGAAGGCTCGGTGCGCGGCTCGCGTCGCGGCGAGATGATCGCGCGTTGCGTGGTGGAATCGGGAACGTCGTCGATCTACTCCGCGATCCGCGATTACACCAATGAGCCTGTGCTCAAGGAAATCGCGGGCCGCATCGCCGCGGATGAATTCCGTCACTACCGTCTGTTCTACGAAATGCTGGAGCGTGATCCTGAGCCGGATCTGCCGCTGTGGCGCAAGCTTTGGGTTGCCGTCACGCGCGTGAACGAAGCCGAGGACGACGAACTGTCCTATGCCTATTATTGCGCGAACGTGCTGCCTGAGAACGTGGCGTCCACGCCCTACAAGCGCGCCCAATATGCGCGCGCCTATCACGCGAAGGCGATGAGCCTGTATCGCCGCCATCACATCGACAAGCTGGTGAAGATGGTCGCCAAGCCCGCAGGCCTCGATCCATCGGGCAAAATCAGCGCGCTCGCATCCGCCTCGTTGTGGCGCTTGCTGTCGTTCCGCGCCGGTTTACGCCAAGCGGTGTAAGCGCGTTCGCGGTGTGATTCGTTTGCGTGCGCCCATCTCAAATCGAACGCCGTTCGCGGTACTACAAGCACAACCGTTAACAGCACGGCTGCGCGTTAATGGTTCAAATGTGTCGCAAAGTCCCGCGTCATTTTGCGCGCATTGCATTTTCGGAAAACGCACATTTCCGCCACTTTTCGTCCTTAGGCAGATGGAACCATTTCAAGGTTGGGGGAAATATGTTTCCCTGACGTTGACGCTAATCGGCCACGCGACTAGATACGCAGGCCTTGGAAACGAACACACCATCGCGACAGATTAAAATCTGTCGAGTTCCAAAGAGCGGCGGAAACGCGACCGCCAACGCGATGCACGCGCGTGATCGGATAGAGCAAGTCATCCGTACAAAGAGCGACATGGAGAGTTTTTGAAATGGCTACGTCGTTGAAGCCTGTCGAAAAGCTTGCCGATTTTCAGACGCCGCGCACCGCGGAGATCGCGCCGCCGCGCGCCGCTGAATTCACGACGATGCTCGATTCATCGCCGGACCAGTGGAAGGTTATCACCGACGAGTTCCCGGCCTATTTCCGTGGCTTGCCGGATCGCGTGCTGACCCACTTCAAGATGCTCGACGAGCCTTACGGCGGTTATCCGATCAACCGCTACCAGCATTGCCTGCAGACCGCGACCCGCGCCTTCAAGGACGGTCAGGACGAAGAATATGTGATCTGCGCCCTGCTGCACGATATCGGCGACACGCTCTGCTCGGTGAACCATGCGGATATGGCCGCGGCGATCCTGAAGCCGTTCGTGTCCGATAAGAACCACTGGATGATCGAGAACCACACACCGTTCCAGGGCTACTACTACTTCCATCACATCGGCCTGGATCGCCATGCGCGCGAGAAGTTCCGCGGTCACCCCGCGTTCGAACACACCGCGCAGTTCTGCCACATCTACGATCAGAACTCGTTCGATCCGAACTACGCGACGATGAAGCTGGAAGATTTCGAGCCGATGCTCCGCCGCTTCTTCGAGAAGCCCAAGCGCGCGACGTTCAAGAAGATCTAATCCGTCTTCTCATCAGGAATAAAAAAAGCCGCCCCACTCGCAAGAGGGGCGGCTTTTGTTTGTGCGCTTTGGTGCGTGGGCTTACGGCCCCATCAATCCCAGCACGATGCCTTCCAGAACCAGCACCACCAGCCAGTGCCCGCCGTCGATAACGGTGAGTGCCGCCGTGCGTTTCTGAAAGCCGTTGTTCACGGCTTGTGTGGTGATGACGAAGGCAAGCCAACAGCCCGCGCCCACCAATGCGCCGCCGCCGATTGAGGCCCAACCCAGCATGACCATCAAATAGGCCAGGCCCACGGCCATGATGATCTCGGCCACGAACGAAATGATCATCGGCGCCACCGGCATGCGGCGCTTGCCGTCCGGGCCCGTCACATCGGCCTGTGTCCAGCCGAGTGCGGCAATCCACGGTTTCGACAGCACGCCGTACCAGATGGAACCGGCGACCCAAGCGGCAATCGCAGCCGCCAACACGCCCAGATAATTGAGATGCACGTTTTCCCCCTCAACCCCGCTCAGTGGCGGGCGCTTTTCCCCGAAGCCCAAAGCGTGAGCTGGAGAGCAGCATTACGTCAAGGTAAGGGGCGGCCAAGGTGAAGGCGGCTGGCGCGCGCGTTACGTGCTGCGGGCCACCATGGCCTGCTTGATCTCGGCAATAGCCTTGGAAGGGTTCAGGCCCTTCGGGCACACGGTCGCGCAGTTCATGATGGTGTGGCAGCGATAGAGGCGGAAGGGGTCTTCCAGATGGTCCAGGCGCTCGCCGGTGGCTTCATCGCGGCTGTCGATGATCCAGCGTTGCGCGTGCAGCAGGGCGGCGGGCCCCAGGAACCGTTCCGGGTTCCACCAATAAGACGGACAGGAGGTCGAGCAGCAGGCGCACAGGATGCACTCGTACAGCCCGTCCAGCTTGGCGCGCTCGGCTTCCGATTGCTTCCATTCCTTCGCGGGCGTCGCGGTGCGCGTCTGCAGATAGGGCTCGACGGAGGCGTATTGCGCGTAGAAATCCGTGAGGTCGGGGATGAGGTCCTTGATCACCGGCATGTGCGGCAACGGATAGACCGGCACCGAGCCGGACACATCCGAGATCGCCATGGTGCAGGCCAGCGTGTTGGCGCCGCCGATATTCATGGCGCAGGAGCCGCAGACGCCTTCGCGGCAGGAGCGGCGGAAGGTCAGGGTCGGGTCGATCTCGCTCTTGATCTTGATGAGCGCGTCCAGAACCATCGGGCCGCAAGTGTCGAGGTCCACCGTATAGGTGTCGACGCGCGGGTTCTCGCCGGATTCGGGATCGTAGCGGTAAACGTTGAAATTCTTGATGCGGGTGGCGGCCTTGCCATCCTTGCCCTTGGGTGCGGGCCAGCGCTTGCCTTTGGAGATCTTGCTGTTTTTCGGCAGTGTCAGCTGAACCATAAATTCCCCCAAGGACCTAAAGGCGGGTCTCTCACCGGCTTTGTGCATAGCAAAGTGCCGTCGGCTCTGACAATCGACAATGAGGGTTTTAAGCCGGTTTGGCGGGTGGTTCGCTGGGGAGGATCGTCACCTCCCGCCGGGGGAAGGGGAAGGTGATCCCGGCGGCCTTGAAGCGGTCCCACAGGGCCAGCATGCAGGCGCTCTTCACACTGGCAACCCCGCTCATCGGGTCGTCGATCCAGAAGCGCAGTTCCAGATTGACGGCCGAGTCGCCGAACCCCGCCACCAGGCAGGCCGGCTTGGGGGATTTCTGGATGCGCTCGATGCTTTGCGCCGCCTCGAGTGCCAGCGCGATCGCCTGGTGCAGATCCGACTCATAGGAAATGCCGAACGGCACCTTCAGGCGGATTTTCTTGTCGTTGGTGTGCGACCAGTTCTCCACGCCATTGGTGAGCAATTGCTCGTTGGGCAGAAGATGCTCCACGCCGCTGCGGGTGCGCACCGAGACATAGCCGACGCCGATGGAAACGATCTGCCCGAAATGGCTCTCGTCCACGGTGTTGCGCAGGGCGATCACATCGCCCGGCCGTATCGACCCGCCCATCAACAACGCCAGGCCGCTCACCAGATTGGCGGCCGTGCGTTGCAGGCCTAAGCCCAGCCCCACGGCCAATGCGCCGCCGAACACGGTGAGTGCTGTCAGACTCACGCCCATGACGGGCAGCACGACGAGCACCGCGATCATGGGCAGGAAGATTTTCAGAAGCTGAATCAGGATGGCCTGAAGCGATGGCGTCAGGCTGGACGCATGCACGATGCGCTTTTCCAGAAAGGCGCTGAGCAGTGCGGTCAGCCACAACAGCACCGCCAGCACGATCAGCGCGCGCAGCACGTTCAATGCGGTGATGTGGATCTCGCCATAGGTGAAGCCCACGCCATCGAGCGATGTTTCGATGCGGTCGAGCACGCCCAGTATGTTGAGCGCCGCCACCGTCCAAGCGGCAAAGAAGATCACGCTCGACCAGAACGAATTGCTGACGACGAACGAGAGCAGGCGGATCACCACCCAGGCGGCCAGCAGGTTCACGCCCGCGACCGCGAGCCCCATATGCAGGCCCGCATCGTGGCCTGCTTCCACCGACAGCCACAGGAACATCAGCCACAGCACCGGCATCATGATACGGGTGCAAACTTCGCAAACGCCCATCACCCAACTGCGCGACAGCGTGCTGATGAAGATGCGCTTCAGGAAGCGGTTGATGAAGGGTGCTGCCCATTTCGCGGCGATGCCGGAGGCGGCAATGGCCAGGATTTGAAACAGGAAATCCGGCGTCTGCACGCGCGCCATCAGCGCTTGCAGAAATTCGGACGAGGTTTGCGTCCAGAAGGAGAAATCGAGGAAGCGGTTCATGGCCGGACCTAGGTCACACGCCGCCCATCAGCTCGAATAGCCAGGCGCATTCAACATCCTCGTCTTTCACTTGGCCCGTAATCACCAATTGTTCGGTGCGGCGTACGGAGCCTCCTCCGAGATAAACGCTTTCCTCGATGGAAAGGACGCCGCCGCCACAACGGAATCGCCAGCCTTCGCCGGAAGGGAGTTTGAGGATCACCGAGCCGCCGCCTTGCGCCAAGGACAGCCGGACATCGGGATGGATGTGAAAGCGAATGGTGAAATTGCAGGCGTTGCGCTTCTTGCGGCCGCGGCCCTTATGGTTGGCCACAGGCGACAGCCGGTCGAGCCCGGTGAGTGTCAGGCCTTTTGGCGACATGGCCAGGCGCCGTTCATGCACGATGCCGAAATTCGGCACATAGCCATCGTGCTGGCCGGTGGCGAGAATGCCTTCCGCGGTCTCGGCGCGGGTCGTTTCCACATGCTGTGGCCCGTCGATCAGCCGCGCGCCCAATTCGTTGCGCGTAAAGCCTGCGGGCAGAACGAAGGCAGACGAGGTATCGGCCAGCGTCAGCGTGGAATGCGCCGCCGTCGCACGCAACGCCGCTTCCCAGGCCTCGTCGTGTTCTTGTCCGGTTCGGGCCGCGCCGCAATTCACGATCATGCGTTGGTTGCCCGCGCTCATCTCGAACGCCAGACACCCGGCATGGGCTTCGGTGGAGAAGGGGCCGGGCGGTATATTTCCGGCGTCCAGGATCACGGTCGTCTTGCCGCCCGCCATGCGGTGATAACCGGAATGCGGCGCATGCCCGAAAGGACGGCTTTGAATATCGGTGCGCACCAGCAGCGAGGCGATCAGCTTCGGATCGGATTCCGTGCCGCCGTTGAACACGGTGAGGCCGCCATCGCCGAGGCGAAAGAATTTCAACGCCACGACGATGCGGTCCATGCAGCCGCGCAGACTGTCGGGCACCACGCGTCCACCGGCTTCCAGCCCCTGGGCCAGCATCGCGAGCAATTGAAACGCGCGCGCCAGCGTTTCGGGCGAGCGGCCGATATGTCCGCCGTCGGGGAAGAATTGCCGGTTCATTTCCGCGTCCAACCGCGTCATCCCTGCGGCGATACTTTTCTCGTCGTTCAGCGCGATACCGGCGAGCGCCAGGCCAATGGCCGTCTCGATTCGCGGCAAGCCTTCCGGCGCGGATGCAAACGTGCGCGCCAGCACACGCGATTGATTGCGCAACGACACGAAGAATTTGGAGCGCCACAACAGATCGGAATTGGTGAGAAAGAAACGGCCATGCGCGATGAGATTGATGAAGCGCCGCGCGGTGACTTCGGGCGCCCAGGCGGGGCGCGTGAAATGGCGATTGCGCTTCAACCATTCGGCCGCAAGCTTCAGCGCCAGCAGGCGTGCAGCGTCACCGCCAGCGCCATCCAACGAGGCCAGCCAATCGAAACCGTGAATGGCGGCGGCGAAGCCTGCGCTGGGCATCTCGGCGTCGAAGATCGATGCGCTGTCTTTCACATCCAGCGTTTCGCCCGCGAAGCGGAAACGGCGACGGAACAGATTGTCGGCGTCTTCGAGTTTCTTGGGCGAAGGATCGTCAACCGCGACATGCAGCCGGTCGGTGATCGGCCCGCGCAAAGACTGGCGATAGATCCAGCCGCGGCGCAGCCAGCCGACAAGGCTCTCCAGTTGCGCGAACGCCCACACGTCCAGCGCTTCAAGGCGCAACGACAATGGCGCCGATGCGTGCATCGGATTTGGCCTTTCACTCACGCGGATATCATCCGCGGAGGCGCGTGATATTGTCGGCATAATCCTGCGATCCGTCCGGTTCCCGCTTGAACACTGCCGTACCCGCCACGAGCACATCCGCGCCTGCAGCGATTGCCAGACGCGCCGTGTCGGCGGTGACGCCGCCATCGACTTCCAGCGCGATGTCACGTCCGCTTGCGGCAATGCGCGCCCGCGCGGCTTTGATCTTGTCCAATTGGCTGCCCAGGAATGCCTGGCCGCCGAAACCCGGATTGACCGTCATGATGAGGATAAGGTCGATCATATCCAGCACCGGATCGATCACTTCAATCGGCGTGCCGGGATTGAGCACCACCCCCGCCTTTTTCTTGAAGCTGTGAATCAGCTGCAAGGTGCGATGCAGGTGCGGCCCGGCTTCCGGGTGCACGCTGATGATGTCGGCACCCGCGTCAGCGAAGGCCGCGATGTAGGGATCGGCCGGCGCGATCATCAGATGGCAGTCGAAGATCTTGTCGGAGTGCGGCCGTAAGGCCTTCACCACCGAGGGGCCGATGGTGATGTTGGGCACGAAATGCCCATCCATCACGTCGATATGGATGAAATCGGCGCCCGCCTTGGTAATGGCCCGAACCTCTTCGCCCAGCCGTGCGAAATCCGCCGACAGAATGGAGGGGGCAATACGAATGTGGGGGCTCGTGGCAACCATAAGCGAAGACTATGTGCGCGATTCGAGTTTCCGGAACAAGCGCAAGGCCTGAACAACGCACAAGGACCGACGAACGCGGAAGACCCAGGAAAAAAGCCCGGAATCCGCGGCTCGGCGCGGTTGACTTGAGGCGTTCCGCTCCTATGCTGCGGCGCGAATGACAGCACGGAAAATGCGGGGATTTTCATGGCCGATACGGCCCCACAAGGCAAAGTCGAAGTCCGGGAGCGCCCGCTTTCACCACACATCCAGATTTGGCGCTGGACCATCACCATGGCGGCGTCCATCGCCCACCGCGCCACAGGCACGGCGCTCTATGCCGGAACCGCATTCCTGGTCTGGTGGCTGCTGGCCATCGCCTCAGGCCCCCATGCCTATGACCAGTTCGAAGACGTGGCCGGAAGCATCCCCGGCATGGTGGTGCTGTTCGGCTTTGTCTGGTCTCTCGTCTACCACATGCTGAACGGCCTGCGGCACCTGGCCTGGGACGTCGGCTATGGCTTTAAGGTTCCCACCGCGAAATTCACCGCCAGCCTCGTGTTCGTCGCATCGCTGCTGATCGCCCTGGCCGTGTTCTGGGTCGGCTACACCGCCTACGCGGGAGATTACCAATGAGCATTTCCTTCCGCACGCCGCGCCGCCGCGTCGAAGGTCTGGGCGCATCCCACGGGGGCACGCACGAATTCTGGCGCCAGCGCATGACGGCGGTGGCCATCTTCCCGCTCGCCATCTGGTTCCTGGTGTCGGTGCTGGGCCTCATCGGTTCCGACCAAGTGACGGCGGCCGGGTTCTTCGCCTCGCCCCTGCATGCCATCCTGATGCTGCTCTTCGTCGGCGCAATCTTGCTGCACATGTCCATCGGCATGCAGGTGATCATCGAAGACTATCTGCATGGCGCCACCAAGATCGTGTGCCTGATGCTCAACCGCTTCTTCTGTTGTGCCGTCGGCGTTGCCGCGGCCTACTCCCTTGTTGTCCTCGCACTGGCCGGAAACGCACCATGAGCGCTTATCAAGTCATCGATCACACTTATGACGTTGTGGTGGTGGGCGCCGGTGGTGCCGGCCTGCGTGCAACGCTGGAATCCGCTCAGAAGGGCTTCTCCACCGCCTGCATCACGAAAGTGTTTCCCACACGCAGCCACACCGTGGCCGCGCAAGGCGGCATTTCGGCCGCGCTCGGCAATATGGGCGAAGATGATTGGCGCTGGCATATGTACGACACCGTGAAAGGTGCGGACTGGCTGGGCGATCAAGACGCCATCGAATTCATGTGCCGCCAGGCGCCGGAAGCCGTGTACGAGCTTGAGCATTACGGCGTGCCGTTCTCGCGCACCGAAGAAGGCTAGATCTATCAGCGCGCTTTCGGCGGCATGACGTAGAATTTCGGAAAGGGCATCATCCAGCGAACCGCGGCGGCGGCCGTCCGCACCGGCCACGCCATTCTGCACACGCTGTATTGACAGTGCCTGAAGTAGGA
>CAIYRG010000072.1 GCA_903928515.1 uncultured Alphaproteobacteria bacterium
CTTTGTCGACGCCGCCCATGCGGCGGCCCTGCCCGCCCGCGAGCACCAATCCGCAAACTTCAGGGTCTTTCGTCATGCCTTCGCAGGCGCGCCCGGCGCGAAGCCACCGCCCGGCGCTTTGACGCTGATCGCATCCAGCTCGGCCACTTCCGCCGCCGACAACGCCAACTGTGCCGCCTTCACATTGGCTTCCACCTGTTCGGGCTTGGTGGCGCCCGCAATCACGCTGGAGACGACAGGCTTAGCCAGCAGCCACGCGAATGCGATCTGCAAAAGCGAATGGCTGCTTTTCTTCGAGAACGCTCCAACCCGTTCCACCACATCGAAATTCGCATCGTTCAGCGTGTGCGCGGCGAAGCGCGCGTTCGCTGCCAACCGCGTGCCCTCGGCCGGCGCGACACCGCGCTGGTATTTGCCAGTGAGCAAACCATTGGCCAACGGAAAGAACGGCAAGAAGCCAAGCCCCGCTTCGCGCAACGCCGGGATCAACTTTTCTTCCGCATCGCGCGCCAACAGGCTGTATTCGTTTTCGGCCGCGCTATAGCCGGTGAGGCCTTTGGCCTTCGCGACAGCATCGGCCTCGCGCACTTGGGCAGCGTTGAAATTGGAATTGCCGATGTGGCGCACCTTGCCCGAGACGATCAACTCTTCAAACGCACGGAGCGTTTCGTCCTGCGGCGTCGCCGTATCGGGGCGATGCAGCATGTAGACATCGATGTAATCGGTCTTCAGCCGCTTTAGGCTGATCTCGACCCATTTCATCATGTTGGCGCGCGAGCCATCGACGCCCGCCGCACCCAAAGAATCCATGCCGAATTTGGTGAGGACCAGAACGTCCTTGCGGCGCGGGCCTAAAATCTCGCCGAGGAATTCTTCGGATTTGCCGCCCGCGTAGATGTTGGCGCAATCGAACAACGTGACGCCCAAATCCAGCGCCTTGTGCACCACGGCTCTGGAGGCGTCGAAGTCGATCCGACCACCGAGATTGTTGCAGCCCAGGCCGACGCTTGAGACCTGCAATCCGGATTTGCCCAACGCGCGCGTCTGCATGGCCCAACCTCGCCTTTAAAAATCCCGTGCGCGGTTATCGCATGATAGGCGCGATCGCCGCCAGCAGGCGGAGTCTAGAACACCGCCGATTCGAGGAATTCGGCGACGAACTTCGTGGCCGGATCGGCGGCGACATCGGCGGGCTTGCCGATCTGCTCAATCCGCCCGCCATTCATGATCGCCACCGTGTCGGCCAGCGCAAAGGCTTCGGCCTGATCGTGCGTCACGAAGATAGTGGTGAGACCCAGCTTGTCGTGCAGGCCGCGTAGCCATTCGCGCAAATCCTTGCGCACCTTGGCATCCAACGCGCCAAACGGCTCATCCAGCAACAGCACGCGCGGCTCGATGGCCAGCGCACGCGCCAGCGCCACGCGCTGGCGTTGGCCGCCGGAAAGCTGGCTCGGATAGCGATCCGCGACGCCGGTCAATTGTACGAGATCCAGCAACTCCTCGACGCGCTGCTTGATGACCGCACGGCTGGGACGGGTCTTGCGCGGGCGCACTTCCAGACCGAAGGCGATGTTCGCCGCCACGGTCATGTTGCGGAACAAGGCATAGTTCTGGAACACGAAGCCCGCGCGACGCTCGCGCGCCGGCACGTCGAGCCAGTCTTCGCCTTCGAATGTGGCACGGCCGCGATCGGCAAATTCCAAACCGCCCAAGATGCGCAGCAGCGTCGTCTTGCCCGAACCCGATGGGCCCAGCAGCGCCACGAAGCCGCGCTTCTCGACCGCAAGGTCGACATCGCGCAACGCCTGGAACGCGCCGAAGTTTTTCGACACGCCTTCGACAATCAACGACATGGACTCTCCGTTAGTGGCGGCGAGAGGCGGCGATTTCATCGCCGTACCGCCATTCGAGGAGAGTTTTGATTGCGAGCGTGCAAAGCGCAAGGCCGGCAAGAAGCGAGGCGACGGCGAAAGCGGCTGCGATGTGATACTCATTGTACAAAATCTCCACTTGCAGTGGCATGGTTATGGTTTGGCCGCGGATGTGACCCGAAACCACGGAAACAGCGCCGAATTCTCCCATCGCGCGCGCGTTGCACAGAAGCACGCCATAGAGCAGGCCCCATTTAACGTTGGGAAGCGTGATGCGACGAAACATCTGCCAGCCCGACGCGCCAAGCGACATCGCGGCCTCTTCCTCGTCCCGGCCCTGCTCCACCATCAGCGGAATGAGTTCGCGGGCGACGAACGGGAAGGTCACGAAGACCGTGGCCAGCACGATCCCCGAAACATCGAAGATGATGTGGATGTCGAAATAATCCAGCAGCGGGCCAAACCAGCCGTGGATGCTGAACAGCAGCACATAGATAAGGCCGGACACGACCGGCGACACCGAGAAAGGCAGATCGATAAACGTCACAAGAAGGCGCTTACCGGGGAAATCGAATTTCGCGATGGCCCACGATGCCGCCAAGCCGAACACCACATTCAACGGCACCGCAATCGCGGCGACCGTGAGCGTCAGCCAGATGGAAGACAGCGTGTCGGGATCGCTTAAGGCATCCCAGTAGATCCCGACACCGCGCCGGAACGCTTCGAAAAACACCTCGACCAGCGGCAGAGCCAAGAATAGCGCGATATACGCCAGGGCTACACCGGTGAGAATCCAGCGCACGGCAATCGGTTCGCCGAGCACGCCGCGCACGCGTTCGGACTTGGGCACCGGTATGGCGCGTTCGAACCTGTCCATCAGCGGCGCTTCTCCATCCAGCCCTGCACGAGATTGATCGTCAGGAGCATGATGAACGACGCCGCCAGCATGGCCACGCCGACCGCGGACGCGCCGGCATAATCATATTGTTCGAGCTTGATGATGATGATCAGCGGCGCGATTTCGGACACGTTCGGAATGTTGCCCGCGATAAAGACGATGGAGCCGTATTCGCCCACCGCGCGCGCGAAGGCGAGTGCAGCGCCCGTGATCAGCGCCGGATAGAGCGACGGCAGAATCACGCGGAAGAAGGTTTGCATCCGGCGCGCGCCCAAGGTCGCGGCAGCCTCTTCGCTGTCGCGCTCCAATTCCTGCAGCACCGGCTCCAGTGTCCGCACGACAAACGGCAGCCCGATGAATGTCATGGCGATCAACACGCCGATCGGCGTGTATGCGATCTTGATGCCGTACGGCATGAACAGCGATCCGATCCAGCCGTTCGGCGCATAGAGCGCGGTGAGCGCAATGCCGGCAACGGCAGTGGGTAGCGCGAACGGCAAATCGATCATCGCATCGATGAAGCGTTTGCCGGGAAAGCGATAGCGCACCATCACCCAGGCCACCATCAAACCGAAAAAGGCGTTGATGAGCGCCGCAATCGCAGCACCGCCGAATGACAGACGCAGGGCTGCCAGCACACGCGGCGCGGTGATGACATTGATGAAGCCCGAGAAGCCCAGCTCCCACGGGCGCGCGAGCAACGCGGCCAACGGCAGAAGCACGATCACGGAAAGGTAGAAGATCGTGAAACCGAGCGTCAGCCCGAAGCCCGGCAGCGCGCTTGGCGCACGCCAACGTCGTTTCGGCGCGTTCTCTGCGGCGTCAATCGTACTCACCAACCCCACCAATCATCCGGGTTTTGACCCGAGTTTTTTCGAGTGTTCTTGCAAGCCAAAGCCGGCACCGTGTGTCACGGCGCCGGCTTTGTATAATTCTAGGGTAAATCCCCAGATCGCGCGATGTTACTTCGCAATGATCTGGTCGAAAATGCCCCCATCGGCGAAATGTTTGGCTTGCGCTTTGTCCAAACCACCGAATTCCTGATCGGCGGTGTAGAGCTTGATCGGCGCAAATTCCTTGGCGTGCTCCGTCAGAACTTCCGCGTCGCGCGCGCGATAGTGGTTCTTGGCGATGATTTCCTGCGCCGGTTTCGTGTAGAGCCACTGCAGATAGGCTTCAGCGACAGCACGCGTTCCGTGTTTGTCGACGTTCTTGTCGACGAGAGCCACAGGCGGCTCAGCCAGGATGGAGGTCGGCGGCGTGATCACGTCGAAGTTCTGTGCGCCGAACTCGTCCAGCACCAGGCCCGCTTCGTTTTCCCAAGAGAGATAGACGTCACCGATCTGACGTTGTGCGAAGGTCAGCGTGGAGGCGCGCGAACCGGTATCGAGCACCGGAACGTGCTTGTAGAGATCCTTCAAGAACGCCTTCGCCTTGGTCTCGTCGCCACCCGGCGCATGCAAGGCATAGAGCCATGCCGCAAGATAGGCCCAGCGTGCACCGCCCGAAACTTTCGGATTCGGCGTCACCACCTGGATGCCCGGCTTCACCAGATCACCCCAATCGTGGATCTTCCAAGGATTGCCTTTGCGCACCAAGAACACGATCGTCGAAGTGTACGGCGTCGAGTTCTGCGGCAGACGCTTCTGCCAATCGGGAGCGATCAGCTTCGACTTCTGCGCAATCGCGTCGATGTCCGACGACAGCGCCAGCGTCACCACGTCGGCGCCGAGGCCGTCAATGACCGCGCGGGCCTGACCGCCCGAGCCGCCGTGGCTTTGGTTGATCACGACATCGTCGCCGGTCTTGGCTTTCCACTGCGCCGCGAACGCTGCGTTGAGCTGTTTGTACAGCTCACGCGTGGGGTCGTAGCTGACGTTGAGGATCGTCACCGTCTTGGCTTGCGCCGCGGGAGCAGTGAACACCGATGCGGCAACGAAAAGCCCGGCCGCGATCTTCAATGCGGATAGGGATTTATGTTTCGACATGAATTGTCTCCGTAACGTGTGTGTTAGAAGCCGACCTGAACGCGAACGGCCACTGCTTGCACGGTTTGGCTGGCGCTGAGGGCAGGAAGAGCGGGCGTGCCGGTCGTTGTGACAGTGGCAGGGGCCTGCTCACGGCCGACATTGATGTGATCGTAGTCGAGCGCCACGCGAACGTTGTAGATCGGGAACCAGTTCAGGCCGATCGTCCAAGCCCGCTGATCGCCGCCGCGCACCGTGTTGTAATAGGTGTAGGTGCGGTTCGTCGCACCGGTCCAACCGGTGATGACTTTCGAGCTGTCGCTGACATTGTCGTTGAGGTCGAGGTCGCTATACCGCGCGGCCAATTCCACCGCACCGATCGTGCCATTCGCAAGCGAGAACGGCGTCGTCGGACGCGGCGGCGTGAACGCACCGGTGTTCGGATTGTAGTTGCGCGATTCACCCGTCAACGTCCACGTGCCTTGCAGATACCAGCCGCTGAAATCGTTGTTGCTGGGATCGACAATCTGCGTGGCGCTTTTCGTGGCGCTGGTGAAGGCCTTGTAGGCCTGCGGCGTGCGCTCGACCTGGTAGCTGTAGTAACCGCCCTGGCCGTAGAAGTTCTGGAAATTGCCGGCGGCTTCCAAGCCCCATTGCGTGAGATGCGAGGCCGGCAACGCACCGGTGGTCACCAGATTGGTGCCGTTGGAATCGGCGGTGAGTTCCGGCGGATCTTTCAGCGTGAGGCTGGAGAACGCGGTGCCGCCCGGTGTGTTCGCCAATGTCGGCAAACCGTTGATGGTCGCTTGCGGCGGCGAGATCACGTACGTGCCGTTGGCGCCGATGGCGAGATGCGAATCCGCATCGGATTCGACGAGCCATGCTGCGCGACCGAGCAAAGCTTTTTGCTCTTCGTTGACGGCCGCATCGGCAACCTTGCCACCCGTGACAGAGGCGGCGGCGAACACCGTCGGGCCCGTGTAGAGGATCGTGGCGGCATCGCGTCCATCGCCACCGGCGATGTTGCGTTGCGTATCCGACGGCGAGTTGCGCTCCAGAAAGATCGTATCATAGGCCGACGTCGAGTCTTCGAAGTTGGCCGGCGGCGGGAACGCGCCCACGCGGAAATGCCAGTTCGGCACGCCGTCATATTGCGCGAACAGCGACTGCACGCGGCCCTGGGTTTCGGTGCCCGACGAGCCGCCGAAATCGAAATTGGCGTTGTAAGACCAGTCGCCGTAAGCCGTGCCCGCGACGCCAATATAGGCGCGGCGGAAATTGGAACCGCTGGCCAGATCGGGGCCGTAGGCGGCCGGCAGCTTATGAGCATCGCCGCCCTGGCTGTAATAGACGCTGTCGAACTGACCAAGCGCTTTGACCTGCGCCGTGAACAACCCATCGGCGGTCTTAAACGTCGGCGTGCCGTTGGCGAAGGTCACCAAGGCCGCATCGTTGTTCGGGGTCACCGAGACCGGCGCCGGGAGCTGCTTCTGCACATCGGCAAATTGATCCGACTGCGAACGCTTCAGATCCTGCACCTGGGTGGAGACCGTTGCTTGCGTCTCAGCGGACTGGGCCTGCTGTTGCTTCAGCTCCTGGATTTGCTGCGCCAGCGACTGCAACTGCTGCTGAAGCGCGTCAATCTTGGCGTCACGCGGATCGGCGGCGGCACCGGCGGCGAGTGCGCTTTGCGGCACGGCCCAGACCGCGCTGATCGCAGCGGTGGCCAGCAGTGCCGACCGGAGATTCACAAATTTCGTCATCGTAACTCGTCTTCCCTTCAGCCCTTCGACCGGAGAGCGGCGGCCGGGGGAGGACCAACCGCAACTTCGGCCTTACAGGCATGTAAACCCCCGTTCACATGCAGGGCGATTTAATCCCCACTATCTCTACTAAGTCAATAGAGATAATGTTGTTGAAAGGACACAGGAAGAGCCTAATGAGACTCGCGAAAAACGGATTGGTTCCGAAATTTGTGTGCGGGAGGCGACTTAAAGCCAGGGCTAAAAACCGGGGACAGCATCCGCAATCGTGCGCTTTTCCAGGATATCCACGGTGGCTTCGCGCACCATGAGGATCACCTTGCGGATCTGGCAGGTCTGCTCATCGACGCAATCGTCGCACTTACGATAGGCCGTGAGGCTGGCGCAGGGCGTCAGCGCCAGCGGGCCATCGATCACCCGGATGACTTCAACGAACGAGATTTTGTCGGCCGGCCGGCCCAGCGTGTAGCCGCCATATTTGCCGCGCTGGGAATGGACGATGCCCCGGCGCTTCATTTCCAATAGGATCTGCTCGAGGAATTTCCGCGGCACCGAGGCGTCTTTCGCGATGTCGGCAATCAACATGGACGCGCCGCCGGGCTCCTTGGCCTTCTCGGCCAGGACGAACAATGCGCGCAGGGCGTAACGGGCCTTCTGGGACAGCATGTTGAGCGATTCCACAGATTTAGTCGGGTATATGGCCCCCGCCTTCCGGAGGTCAAGCCTCCGTGGGGCAAGTTCCTCAACATCTCGCAACAGCACTTAACCGAGCGCGCCGCCGCGTGCTGCTAGAACCAAACGGCCAAAACAATCTCGCTTGCCTAAGACCCCACTTGCCTAAGACATAGTCCGGTCATCACTCTGGGGCACGGTTGCTGTCTACAGCGGACGGGAGCGCCACGGACGGCGACTGGAAAAAGATTTCATGCTCGACGATTTGGTCCGCAAAGACCGGCGTAGCCATGCGCCTGGGATATCCTCCCAAAGTTCCGCCACCGGCGGGAGGCTCGGCGCAGCGCGCGCATTCGCGCGCAGGCGCCCCTTGCTCACCGGCATCATCGTGCTGCTGGTTCTCGGCACCGGCGCATATATGGCGTGGGGCGGCAAATCCAACACCGGCAGCAAGCCCATCGTCGCCACCGCCACGCGCGGCGATATCGAGGACGACGTCACCGCGCTCGGCAATCTGCAGCCCAGCAATTACATCGATGTCGGCGCGCAAGCCTCGGGCCAGTTGAAAAAGCTTTATGTCGGCATCGGCGATCACGTCGATGAAGGCCAGCTTCTGGCCGAGATCGATCCTGCCGTGCAATCGGCCAAGGTCGATGCCGACAACGCGCAGCTTAGGAATCTGCAGGCGCAATTGCTCGACAAGCAATCGACCGCCGCCCTCAACGCTGCAAACGCCGCGCGTCAGGAACGGTTGAAGGCCGAGAACGCCACCAGCCAATCGGATTACGATTCGGCGCAGGCCGCGATGCGGTCCTCCGCCGCGCAGGCGAAGGCGGTGACCGCGCAGATCACGCAGGCGCAATCGACGCTCAAGGCCGACACAGCCACGCTCGGCTACACAAAGATCTATGCGCCGATGAGCGGCACGGTGGCCTCGATCACCACCAAGCAAGGCATGACGGTGAACGCGAACCAGCTCGCGCCCGTCATCCTGCAAGTGGCCGACCTTGCCGTCATGACCGTGCAGACGCAGGTGTCGGAAGCCGATGTGCCGAAGCTGCATGTCGGCATGGATGCGTATTTCACCACGCTGGGCTCCAACAAGCGCTGGTACGGCAAGCTGAAACAGATCTGGCCGACGCCGACCGTCATCAACAACGTCGTGCTCTACACGGCTTTGTTCGACGTGCAGAACCCCGGCAACGCGCTGATGATGCAGATGACGGCGCAAGTGTTCTTCGTCGTGGCGCAGGCCCATGACGTGCTCACCGTTCCCGCCGCCGCCGTGCACACGAAGGGCGGCAAGGATACGAGCGCCGCAACCGTGACCGTGCTGAAAGACGACGGCACCCAGGAAACACGCACCGTCGGTTTGGGCGTCACCGACCGCGTCACCACCGAAATCCGTTCGGGCTTGAAAGGAGGCGAGAAGGTGATCGCCGGAATTCAGCTCGACGATTCCGACAAGACCAAAGCCGGCGCGCAGAACAACCGCAACCGCATGGGCGGCCCGCCGGGCGGCGGCTTCGGCGCGCCATGAACGAGATCGCCTTCCGCGATCGCGCGTTGGCGCAAACCACGCCGCTGATCGAACTCGACAATATCGGCAAGACCTTCATCACCGGCTCGGATGTGCGGGTCGATGCGTTGCGCGGCGTCTCGCTCTCCATCTATCCCGGCGAATTCGTCGCCATCATGGGCGCATCGGGTTCCGGCAAATCGACGCTGATGAACATCCTGGGCTGTCTCGACCGCCCCACCTCGGGCGCCTACCGCTTTTCGGGCCGCGACGTTTCGCAATTCGATTCCGATTCGCTGGCATGGCTGCGGCGCGAGGCCTTCGGCTTCATCTTCCAAAGCTACAATCTGCTGCCCACTTCCACCGCCGAAGAGAATGTGGAAATCCCCGCAATCTATTCCGGCGTGTCGATTGCCGAGCGAAAGCAACGCGCCACGGATTTGCTCTCCATGCTGGGCCTATCCGACCGCCTGACGCACAGGCCCAATCAACTTTCGGGGGGCCAGCAACAACGCGTCTCCATCGCGCGCGCGCTGATGAATGGCGGGCGCATCTTGCTGGCCGACGAACCCACCGGCGCGCTCGACAGCAAAACCGGCGCGGAGGTGATGGCGCTGTTGGCCGACCTCGCGGCACAAGGCCACACCGTCATTCTCATCACCCACGATCCCAATGTCGCGAAGCACGCACACCGTGTGATCGAAATCCGCGACGGCGAGATCGTCAGCGACACCGGTAACGACAAAACGCGCAGCGCCGAAGCACCCAAGCCTGTGGAAGTGCCGACGCTGGAGAGCATGCGCCAAACCCAATCCGCCTATTCGGGTTTGGGCGAGGCGCTGCGGATGGCCATGCGCGCGTTGCGGGCCAATGTGTTTCGGACGCTGCTCACCTTGCTGGGCATCGTCATCGGCGTCGCTTCGGTGGTGACGATGCTGGCGCTGGGCGAAGGCGCCAAAGACAAGATCATCGCGCAGATCGGGCAGATGGGCACCAATCTGCTGGTGATCCTGCCGCAATACAAAACCAACGCGCGCGGCTATAACGGCCCCGTTGCGACGCTCTCGCTCATCGATTCCGACGCCATCGCAAAACTGCCCTACGTCACGTCCGTTCTGCCCGAAGTCCAGGGTGCTGTGACGGTGCGCTACGGCGACATCGACTACCAAACGCAAGTCGATTCCACGACAAATTCGCTGCCCGACATTCGCAGCTGGCCCGTGGCGGAAGGTCTATTCTTCTCCGAAGACGAACAGCACAGCTACGCCACGGTCGCGGTGTTGGGCCAGACCGTGAAGAACGTGCTGTTCCCCGACGGCACCGATCCCCTCGGCAAATATGTGCTCGTGAACAACCTGCCCTTCCGCATCATCGGCGTGATGGGCACCAAGGGCGCGAACATGATGGGGCAGGACGCCGACGATGTCGTGTTCGTGCCCCTCACCTCGGGCATGTTGCGCGTGTTCGGCCAGCGTTTCCTGCGCTCGATCACCGTCACCGTGTCCGACCTCAGCCAGATGGATGCCATCCAGACGAAGATCACGGCCATGCTGACCGAGCGCCATCGCGGCCAGGAAGATTTCCAGATCCGCAACATCGCGCAGGTGCTGGAAACCGTGAGCCAGGTAGCCGGCACCATCACTCTGTTGCTGGGTTCGGTGGCCGCCATCTCGCTGCTGGTGGGCGGCATCGGCATTATGAACATCATGCTGGTGAGCGTCACCGAACGCACACGCGAGATCGGCATTCGCATGGCCACGGGTGCGCGCAAGCGCGACATCCTGCAGCAATTCTTGTCGGAGGCCGTCGCTGTGTCGGCCATCGGCGGATTGATCGGCTTAGGGTTAGCCGTGTGCGTGGGCCTCATCATCCAAGCCTTCGGACAGCCGGTGGCCTTCACTCCCGGCCCTGCCCTGCTGGCCTTTGGTTGCGCTGCGGGCACCGGCCTGATCTTCGGCTTCGCACCGGCGCGCAAAGCCGCACAGCTCGACCCTGTCGTCGCGCTCGCCAACGAGTGATGTGATGAACACCCTCGCACGCCGGACTTTGTTGTTGAGCGGTTGCGCCATGGCGCTCACGCGTTGCGCCGATGGCCCATTGCCGGGCCTGGCACAAAGCGACATCCCCGCTTTGTGGGAACAGAAAACCACACCGGCAACGCCGATCTGGCCCGCAGCCGATTGGTGGCGCAATTTCGCGTCGCCCGAACTCGATGCGCTGATGGCGAAGGCGGAAGCGGAAAATCTCGATCTCGCGGCAGCAGCTGCGCGCGTGCTGCAAGCCGATGCGGCGGCGCGGGTCGCGGGCGCCAGCCTGCTTCCCAATGTCAGCCTTTCCGCCAATGCCGGCCGCAGCCTCACCTTCATCCCCAACGCAAAACAATTGGACGCAAACGGCTTCGGCGCGACATTGGGCGCAAGCTACGAACTCGATTTCTGGGGCGCAAACCGCGATGCGGTGAATGCGGCAGACGCACAGCGTCACGCCAGCATCGCGGATCGCGGCACGGTGGCGCTCACCATCACCGCTGAAACCGCCGATGCCTATTTTCAATTGCTCTCAAGCCGCGACCGCTTGGCCATCGCGCGGCTCAATCTGTCCAACGCGGAAGCCGTGTACCAGGTGACAGCCTCGCGCGTGCGCAATGGCGTCGCCTCGCCTTTGGAAGAAGCACAGCAATTGGCGACATTGGCGGGACAACGCGCCAACATTCCATCCGTGGAACAAGCCGAACTGCAAGCGCGCGCCGCGCTCGCCATTCTGGTGGGGCTCCCGCCTGAAGGCTTCGATGTGGCGGTGCAGGATTTGAACGGCGTGGCCGCGCCGGAAGTCGCACCCGGCTTGCCTTCCGAATTGCTGACGCGCCGCCCCGATGTGGTGTCGGCAGAAGAAAATTTGCGCGCCGC
Organism: uncultured Alphaproteobacteria bacterium; assembly: GCA_903928515.1. Classification (GTDB taxonomy): domain Bacteria; phylum Pseudomonadota; class Alphaproteobacteria; order Micropepsales; family Micropepsaceae; genus CAIYRG01. The sequence continues at coordinate 11,597 of CAIYRG010000072.1, forward strand.
CCATGCCAATGTCGCGGCGGCACGCGCCGCGTTCTTTCCCGCCATTTCGCTGACCGGGAGCGGCGGCATCCAGAATGCGGCGCTATCGCAATTGTTCAATGGCGGCGGGGTCGCCTCGCTTGGCGTCGGATTGGCGCAGACCGTGTTCGATGGCGGCCGGTTGATTGCGCAGAGCGATGCCGCCAAAGCCCGCGAGCAGGAATTGCTCGCCAATTATCGCAAGGCCGCGCTCTCGGCCTTCGCCGATGTGGAAACCGCGCTCGGCAATGTCGCGCATCTGAAAATTCAGGACGAAGAAGAAGCCGAACAGCTCAAGCAATTGCAGCGCGCCTTCGACATCGCCAACGCGCGTTACCGTGAAGGCGTCGAAGATTATCTCTCCGTGTTGGATGCGCAGCGTTCGCTGTATGCGGTGCGCGATTCCTACGCGCAGATCAAATTGGCCCGCCTGCAAGCGATCATCACGCTGTATCGCGCGCTGGGCGGCGGCTGGCGCGACGCTAGCTTTTCTAGGAGCGAAGCGACTTAGAAAAGCTGCGCTCGCGCACCATTTCGGCGCGCGATGCTGAGAGACCCGCTAACTGATCTTCTTTGTGCGCCTCACTGCCGTTTTCCTCCCCTGCACTTGCGGGGGAGGTGGATCGCGCGCATGAGCGCGCGAGACGGAGGGGGCGGCTCGATACCGGCCCCTCCACATGTCAGTTGAAAGTGATGCGCTGCCCCCTCCCCGGCAAAACGCCGGACCTCCCCCGTAAGAACGGGGGAGGAAACCAGAGGAGGCGTGGTCCTTATTACTTCCCGGCCGGAGCAGGAGCCTGCGGCGGCAGCGCCGTGGCCTTCTGCTTCGCCAACACCTTCAACTTCGCGAGCGCGTCGTTGAACCCGTTGAGCGACACCACGATGGCCTGGGTGTCGTCCTTGCCATACGGCGTGATGCTGACGCTGGTCTTCGCGCCTTGCGCGGCGAGGCTGGTCATCGTATCGCCGCCGACCAAGGCTTCGGCATAGCAGCCGTCGTTTTCGCAACGCGTGTAGTGCAGCTTGCCCATCGGGCCGGTCGCCGGACCAACAGACAGGCCCTTTTGCACGGCGATGCCGAGCGGCACGATCACCTGCAGGCCGTAGGCATCACGCTCCGGCACGTAGGCGAACGACAGGCTCAGGACGCGCTGTTGCTGGTTGTTCTTGGCGACCGAGACTTGCAGCATGTCGCAAGGGGCCGGGCCTTTGACCGGGAAGCACCGCACCACCCAATCGCCGACCGTTTCCGTGTCGGTCGGGCCACCGGGAGCAGGACCACCGGGACCAGGCTGTCCGCTGGGCGCACCCGCGATCGGTTGCGCTTCGGAAGCCGCGTTGGGACCGGCCGCGCCAAGCGCGTCGCCGGATGCCGCGAAGGCCAGCACGAGAGCCGAGATGGCAGCCGGGAAGAGAAGAGAGTTCGAACGCATCGACTGTATCCTTCGCGCTTAGCGATAGAGGAAGCTGAAGAAACCGGTGCGGCGCGAATCTTCGCGCTGCAGAGCGGCGTAGCCTTCATCGAAGCCCGCCAGCGAGAACGGTATCGAGACCGGCTGCTGCTGGCCCATCGCCGCGACCTGCACTTGACCCTGCGATTTCGAACGCAGCGCGGTGAGCATCGCGGCATCAAGCGCCACAAGCGCCACGCAGCCATTGTTGTCGCACGTCTCATAGGGGCGCGTTTGCGGCGTCGTTTCGGCAACGGCGAACATCAGGCCCGGATCGAGCAACACGCCGTGCGGAACGATGACGTTCATCTTCGCATCGGCTTTCGTGCTGCCGATGGAAAGCATGGCGAGCGTGCCGCCGCCGGCATCGCGCGCAATCGAATTCGACAGCGTGCAACCGAGCGTCTGGTTGTTTGTCGGATCTTTTTCGGTCATTGGCGGGCAGACCACGCGCCAATCTTGGAATTGCGACAGGCGCGTCGCTTTATCGGCTGGCGTCAGACCGGCCTGCAACAGGATGCCGATGATGGCGCCCGCGATCAGAAGCCCGAGCGTGATCGCACCATTGCGGACGAAATGCGGATGGCTGACGCGTTCCATCACCAAGCCCTGCACCGCGCTGAAGCGCGAGTTGGGCCTATCAGGCAAAGCCGAGGGCATGTCTTCGACAGGCGACACCACCGTTTGCGGTTCAGCGTGCGCGGCTTCGTGTTCAGGCGTGACGTCCGACATCAGATCTCCATTCGCGCGCGGGAAACGGCCGAAATGCAGCCGCCGGAATGGCGGCGTTGGGGCCCCCCGGCGCCTATGCCGGGGCGGTTTGTAACGTAAGCCTCTATCTTTTGCGAACGCCATTTCGCGGGCCTCGTTAATAGCCGCCATGACATAAGCGTAACCCCCTCAGGGCCCGGCAGAACGCACTGCAACACGGCCCCATTTCCGGCGCTTTATCGGTTCCAAACCGGCTGATATATGCGAGGCTTAAGGAACGCCCGAGGCCATTCGGCCCCACACTCACGGAAAAAACGGGGACTCATGAAAAAGGTTTATCCCAGCGCCGCCGCAGCGCTCGACGGGCTCCTGTTCGACGGGATGATGATCATGGCTGGGGGCTTTGGCCTCTGCGGCATCCCGGAAAATCTGATTGCCGCGCTCCAGGCGTCCGGGGTGAAAAACGTCACCGCGGTCTCGAACAATGCAGGCGTGGACGATTTCGGCCTCGGCCTTCTGCTGCAAACCCATCAGATCAAGAAGATGATCTCGTCTTATGTCGGCGAGAACGCCACGTTCGAGCGCCAATATCTGAACGGCGAGCTGGAGATCGAATTCAACCCGCAGGGCACGCTGGCCGAGCGCATCCGCGC
>CAIYRG010000073.1 GCA_903928515.1 uncultured Alphaproteobacteria bacterium
ATCAGCGCATAGGGCAGCAAAACCAGAAGGCCACCAAGCGCGCCGTAGAGGAAAAACGTCAAGAGCGTCAGGCCTACGAAGGTCCGCGACGCAAATAATGTGAGCGGCATCATTGCGCGGTCGCCGCGAAGACCCTCAAACCACACGAACGCGACGATCAGAGCCCCACCGACTATCAGGGCTATGATCGCCCCGTCGGTCCAGCCCGTATGACCTGATCCGATTGTGAGCCCCCACGTCAAAGCACCTAGACCGGCTGTCGCGAACAAGCCACCCACTATATCGAGCGGAATATGATCGGCATCTTCCGGCTCATTCTCGACAAAGATCAGGGCGAGCACGATTGCGCCAAGCGCCAAAGGCAAGTTCAGCAGAAAGATTGCTCGCCATCCCACCGTGTCAATCAACCACCCTCCAAGCACTGGCCCCACCGCGCCGGCGATTGCTCCCATTGCTGCCCAAATTCCAATAGCGCGGCCACGTTCGGCACCCGAGGACGCATCGCCCAGGATCGCCAAACTATTCGGCAGCAATATTGCCGCACCGATCCCCTGAATGGCGCGCCCGGCTAGAAGCCAAGACAGGCTCGGCGCTCCGGCACAGAACGCCGACGCCAATGCAAAAATTGCGATGCCCGCGATCAACAATTGTTTTCGGCCCAACCGATCGCCGGCGGCTCCGCCCAACAACAAAAGCGCGCTAAGCGGCAGGAGGTAGATATTGACGACCCATTGCAGCATCTCGGCATCCGCGCCCAGCGATGCACGAATGGCGGGCAAGCCAACACTGACGACCGATCCATCAACGAAAGCGAGACTCGACGCCAGAATCGTCGCTGCCAAAACCAGGTTCGGATATCTTGGCCGCGACGGCGGCTCCGCTGTGCCGGCCATGGCGATATCACATATGGCGTAACTGACGTGGTTCATCTCTTAGCGGTGAGCCCCGCGTCTGCTGCGACCAACATGGGCGATTCTGCCAATATTGACGTCTTCGGATGCGCTTCATCCGCCCCGTCGTCGCGCTTCAATTTACCAAACACAACCGTCGACAAAATCGTGAAAGCGCCAAGCACAATGAACGCCAAATGCAAACCATGCAATATCTGCTCGCGATCGTCTTCACAGTGACGGGATTTTGTTGCGGCATATCTCGAACGGAGATCCTCGGCTTCACAAGTAAGCGCACTGCAAACGGCGATGTTCCGTTGCGAAATTCAAATTCAATCGGCCGGAGGCAACGGTGCAAATGCGCCGCACGACTTGCAAAGAAAGCGGCGCGCAATTCTCCATATTTATGTGGTGTATTTTATACGGCCAGGCGGTCATCAGGCCGCGCCACGAGGGCATAAAGCACCGGCATCAGATAAATGCTGATCAGGAGCCGCGTCATCAGTCCGGCAACAATCACAAGAGCGAACGGACGCTGCGAGTCCGTACCCACGCCGGTCGCCAATGCGGCGGGCAACAAGCCCAGTGACGCAACCAGCGCGGTCATCATGATCGGCCGCAATTTTACGATGGCACTTTCGCGGATTGCCTCTGCCACGGGGACACCGTCACGACGCAGTTCGTTCACATACGAAATGTAAACAACGGCCGTTAAAACGGACACGCCGAACAAGGCGAGAAATCCGATGCCGGAAGACACCGAGAATGGTGTGCCCGTAACCCACAGTGCTGCGATTCCACCCATAGGCGCCGATAACAAAACGCCGGCCACCGTGATGAAAGGAAATTTGAAATTGCCGTAAAGCCCGAACAACAAAACGAAGATCAGCAGCAGCGTCAGCGGCAAGATGATGTACATTTGCGCGCGCGATGCCGTGTATTCCGTATATTCGCCGCCCCAATCCAAACGATACCCCTGAGGCAAAGATGCCTTTGCCTTAACCTGCCGGATGGCATCGCCCACCGCACCGGCGAGGTCGCGCCCTTCGACCGAGAATTGTACGCCGATAAAGCGCGAATTGTTTTCTCGATAAATGAACGACGCGCCGTTCGTGACCTCGAGATCGGCGATCTCCTTGAGCGGGATTTGCTGCCCCCCCGGTGTCGCGATGGGAATATCGCCAATCGTTTCCGGGTTGTCGCGATATCGATCTTCGAGGCGGACAACGAGATCGAATTCCTTTTCCCCCTGGACGACTTGCGTAGCCGTGTCGCCGCCTATAGCCGTTGTTATAACCGCGTTGACGTCATCGACATTCAAACCGTAGCGGGCGGTTTTCGTACGGTCGATCTTGACGGTGAG
>CAIYRG010000074.1 GCA_903928515.1 uncultured Alphaproteobacteria bacterium
CCGCGATGCCGTGGGCTCGGCCAAGGCGCTGACCGGCGACAAGCGCACCTATCAGATGGACTCCGCCAACATCGACGAAGCCTTGCGCGAAGTCGCCGCCGATATCGCTGAAGGCGCGGACATGGTGATGGTGAAACCCGGCCTGCCCTATCTCGATGTGCTGGCGCGCGTGAAGCTGGAATTCAGCATGCCGACCGCCGTGTATCAGGTCTCGGGCGAATACGCGCTCATCAAAGGTGCGGGCGAACGCGGGCTCGATGCCGAGCGCACCATGTGGGAATGTTTGCAGGCGTTCAAACGCGCCGGCGCGGATTCCATCATTTCCTATTTTGCGTATGAGGCGTCGAAGAAACTTACGTAACAGCGCGTTCTAGAACTCCGGAAGAATCCGCCATCCCTGCGCTGTTTTCTGCATTTCCCAGCAATGGAATGGATTGGAGGGACTGTTCATGTCCCAAAAAATTCGCGTGGGCCAACGGTTCTCGCAAGAATTCTCAAGACAAACACAGCCCACACCGAAAACCAGAATTTCTTCGCCACGTTTCTGGGAATCGCGATCAACGGCATTCGGCAGTGCTACGAACATTCGTGGTTCGGGGTCGCTATTGAAATGCCAGCGCCAGCCCTCTTCAGGAAAGGCCGCACGCATCCCATTTTTTTCTTCCTGCGATGCAGGGACAACGTCATGCACCCATCCAAACGCCAATCCATTTGCTGCCGATTTCCGGGAATGTACCTCCAACACATGGGCTGCATATAAGGGAGGCGGCCCTTCATCCGTGCAAACTGAAATGACGGTCCCCAAGTGATAATAGGCAGGATCACCCGCAAAACAGTTTGAAGAAAATGTGGCTTCTATCGTCACCGTGGCAAAACGATAGGTTTCGCCGAGAAGTGCAGCCGATTGAATCTCTTCCGCAGTTTCTCCGTAGGAATGCGTGGTCCCGAACCAAACCGTTACGCATTTTCCCAAACTGTCGTCGTCAATCGATGAAGCGTCCATGCTCTCAGGGCAAAGTGAGCATCCGTGATAGCAATTGTCGAGCTGGCCGCGAATCCGGATTCGCTTTCCGTCGTAAGGCTTCCAATCTTTTGTCAGGGCCTCGAGGGTCACGAGCGGCGTCTGCGCCGCGACAACGGGAGACTGACCAATGCAGCACCCGAGAGCGAAGACCAACCACAAAAGTATACGTAGTGCGCGCATCTGAACGCCCCGGCCTGGTGTAAGCCTAACCCAATACCGCCCCCTCCGTCTCACCCGTAAGAACGGGGGAGGAAACCAGTCAGCGATCGGTAAAAGCGAACAGGCTTCGCAGCAGCATCTCGGCGCGCGACGGCACCACGGCCAGGCCCGATTGGCGCTGCCCCAGATCGATGATGTTCTCCAGGATCAGCATGGCGAGGCCATGGCTTGCCGACCACACGGCCAGGCCCAGCGCCGGATCGCCCAGCGCATCGCCGATGTCGTGGCCGACATTTTCCACACCCGCGACAAGATCGGGGAAGGAATCGCGGTTCGGCAATTCGTGACCGAACATCAAACGCAGCAAACCGCCGCGGCGCGCCGCGAAGCGTACGTAGGCCGCGCCGATATGGGCGATGCGATCCGACAGGCTGCCCGGTGCGGCCGCCGCCTGCAGCAACTCGTTCCGCAATTCCGCCAAGCCTTCGCGCGCGAGATCGGCGAGCAAGGCTTCGCGGCTGGGATAATGCCGGTACGGTGCGGCATGGCTGACGCCTGCCCGTTTGGCGACCGAGCGTAACGAGAGACTTTCGAGTCCGCCCTCATCCAGGATGGCGCGCGCGGTGTCGCGCAAATGCACCCCGAGATCGCCGTGGTGATAGGCCTCGGTCTCTGCCTCACCTGCCTCTTTGGGCACCTTCGGCGCACGCGCGGCGCGTTTGGCGGGCGTCGCCTTCGTTGTTTTGGTTTTTTGGGGGGCCCTCATGACTTCACACGCGATTCGGATCGAGCGGAGTGTACCGGCGGGACGCATCTCCGCCGACAAATTCGCCTTCGACACATTTGCCTTCACTGGCAACCGGCACGGACAACCCTCTCCATCGCCTAAGGCTCGATGCCCTTCTCAACATGACGGCGAACATCTCAATGCCCCCGTCGCCAGCGCGCACGCGAACGGTCTACGTGACATCGCAGATGCGAAAGGCTCACAAATTTGGGAAATCGATATATCGCTACAGAAGCCTGAGGCGGCCTATTTCATCCGCGGACTGAGCTTGCGAAGGCCGGGGGTCGGTTCGCCTTTTGCCAGCTTTTCCATGGCCTTGAGATCGCTGGCTGCAGCGGTCGTGGCCTTCTTCTCAATCGCCCGGTAGTGGTGCAGCACGCTTTGGCCCAGCTCGGTCAGGCGGGCGCCGCCCCCCTTGGTGCCGCCGGTGGCGGTTTCCACGATCGGCGCACTGAACATGTCGTCCAGCGATTGCACGAGCAGCCAAGCCTGGCGGTAGCTCATCTCCATCGCCATAGCGGCGCGGCGGATGGAGCCTTCCTTTTCGACGAGTTCGAGCAGACGCGCTTTGCCGGGGCCCATAGACCCTGCATCGCCAAAATCCACGCGTACCGTGAGCCGCACCATGTGAGGAACTTGGCGGACGGAACGGGTTTCGTCCAGCGATTAAGCCCAGCCCCTCCCTGGTATTTTTGACGTTGTGGCGACGCGCGCGTCATGGGCGCGTCTGGGCGATTTGCCGAAACGGCAAGTCGTGATACTTAGATGGATATAACGATGGAGTGTACGTCCCATGAATTCGCGCGTGAAATTTTCCGCCGTCGCTTTCCTCTCGCTCTTCGCATTGTCGCCGCTGAAAGCCAGCGCCGCCGACGCCGCCGGTGTCGTGTTCTTCGCAGCCGCCTCGCTCTCCGACACGCTTCCCGTGATCGAGAAACAATATGAAGCCAGCGGCGGCGGGAAGGTGACGTTCTCCTTCGCAGCCTCCGGCACTCTGGCAAAGCAAATCGAAGCCTCCGGCGGCGTCGACCTGTTCATGTCGGCCGACAACCAATGGATGGATTACCTCGCCGGGAAAAATCTGATCCAGGCGGATACGCGCAAACCGGTTCTCGGCAATGGCCTGGTGCTCGTCGAGCCGAAGGATTCGAAAGACGCGATCACTATCGCGCCGAACTTCCCGCTCGCCGCCGCACTCAAAGGCGGCAAGCTGGCGCTCGGCGATCCGGCCTCCGTGCCTGCCGGCAATTACGGCAAGATAGCGCTCACCTCGCTCGGCGTCTGGGACAGCGTATCCGGCTCGGTCGCAAGCGGCGAGAACGTGCGCGCGGTGTTGGAATATGTGGCGCGCGGCGAATCTCCGTTCGGCATCGTCTACACCACGGACGCGATGAGCGAACCGCGCGTGAAGATCGCCGGCACGTTCCCGGAAAGCTCGCACACGCCAATCGTCTATCCCGTGGCGTTGGTGAAAGACGCAAAGCCCGAGGCGGCGAAATTCCTTGCCTATGTCGAAGGCCCGCAAGCCAAGGCTGTGTTCGAGAAAGCCGGCTTCACCGTCGCGAAGTAATCGTCGCTTACCAACAGCGAATGAATAGGCCTCTACCGTCCGGTGGGGGCCTTTTTCATGCCCTCGCCCCACACGCCAAGGAACGATAGAGTTCCCACGCGATTTGGGATTTTTTGGACATGGCTTCAGCGGCGCGTTGGGCAAAGCGTATCGGCATCGGTTTTGCGCTGTGTGTTCTGGTGATCGGGCTCGTCGGCATCAGCTTCATGGAATCGTTCCGCCGCTCCGTACCGTCTTATGACGGCGCGATGCGCGTGGCGGGACTGCAATCGCCGGTCACGATCTTGCGCGACCGCTACGCCATTCCGCACATCCAGGCGCAGTCGCCGGAGGATGCCGCCTATGCGCTGGGCTACGTGCATGCCGAAGACCGTTTCTTCCAGATGGATATGGCGCGGCGCTATGTGCAGGGGCGCTTGTCGGAGGTTGTCGGCTCGCTGGCGCTGTCCGCCGACATCACCATGCGCACCATCGGATTGTATCCGGCCGCGCAACGCGCGCTGTCGCATGTCACGCCGCAATCGCGCAGCATCCTGGCGGCCTACACGGCGGGCGTGAACGCCTATATCGCCGGGCACAAAGGCCCGTGGCCCATCGACGTGGCGCTCACCTCGGGCCATCCCGAACCTTGGACAGAGGCCGACAGCCTTGCGGTGCTGAAGGGCATGTCGATGCAGCTCTCCGGCAACATGTATGGCGAGATCGCGCGCATGCGGCTGCTCGGCCGCTTGGGCCGCAAAGGCGTGCAGGATTTCTTTCCGCCGTTCGGCGATGCGCCTTTGCCCACCTATCTCGACGATCTGTTCAAGACGACGCGGCTGGGCGATGCACGCGGCGTGCCTAGCATCACCGCCTCGAACAATTGGGTTGTCGACGGCGCGCACAGCGTCACCGGCAAGCCGCTGCTGGCCAATGACCCGCATCTTGGCTTCGACATTCCCGCGGTCTGGTATCTCGCGCATCTGTCGTATCCCGGAAACGATCTGGCGGGTGGCACGCTGGCCGGCGTGCCGAGCGTGGTGATCGGGCACAACAGCCATGTCGCCTGGGGGCTGACGAACACCGGACCCGACACGCAGGATTTGTATCTCGAACAGATCAATCCCGATGACTCGCGCGAATACCGCACGCCCAACGGTTGGCAGCAATTCGACGCGCACAGCGAGCTGATCAAGGTGCGCTTCAGCCAGCCGCATCGGATTCTCGTGCGCAACACGCGCCATGGCCCCGTGCTGCCCGTGGAAGGCATTCTCGGCATCCGCGATCTGGTGCCGCCGGGTTATGTGCTGTCGCTGGCATGGACGGCGTTGTTCGACGACGACACGACCATCGACACGCTGCTCGGCATTTCCACCGCACAAGATGCGGCGTCCATCAAAGCCGCTTTGTCGCGCTGGGTGTCACCGATGCAGAACCTCGTCTACGCCGATGATGGCGGGCATATCGGTTTGACGTTGCCGGGACGTATTCCCGTTCGCGCCGAAGGCAACGACTCGTTCGGGCTGGTTCCGGCAAAGGGGTGGGAAGCGCGTTACGATTGGCAGGGTTTCATCGATTTCAAGGATTGGGCTTCGATCGAAGACCCGGCATCGGGGCGCATCGTCACCGCCAACAACAAGACCGTGCCCGAGGATTACAAGCCGATCCTGACGCGCGAGTGGGACAATTCCTATCGCCACGACCGCATCGACGCATTGCTGCAACGGACGCCCAAACACAGCGTGGAAAGTTTCGAGGCGATCCAACGCGATCCCGTCGATAATTATTTCCTCGAACTGAAGCCTCTGCTGATGACCGCCGCACCGTTCAACGGCTGGATCACGATGGAAGCCGATCTCATCCGCAACTGGGATGGCGCGATGCTGGCGAACAGGCCGGAGCCGTTGATCTTCGATGCCTGGGTGCGTGCGCTGGAGAAAGACATCTATGCCGACGAATTGGGCGATGTCTTCCCGCGCATGTGGGTCTATCGCCCCGAATTCACGCTGCGCGTTTTACGGAACGTCGATGGCGAAGGACGCTGGTGCGACGACAAAACCACGCCACAGGTGGAAGATTGCAACACGATCATCGTGCGCGCGCTGCGCGATGCCGTGACGGAGCTTGCCGCACAATATGGCGGCGACCCGACGAAATGGCGCTGGGGCGATGCACACAAGGCGGTGCAGTCACATCA
>CAIYRG010000075.1 GCA_903928515.1 uncultured Alphaproteobacteria bacterium
GCGCTTTGATCGGTGCGGGCCTCGGCTTTCTCTGGTTCAACGCACCGCCTGCCATGGTCTTCATGGGCGATACAGGTTCACTGTCGATGGGCGGCGCACTCGGTGCCGTCGCCGTCATCGTCAAGCACGAGATTGTGCTCGCCATCGTCGGCGGACTGTTCGTGCTCGAGACCTTCTCCGTCATCGTTCAGGTCGCATCGTTCAAGCTTACCGGCAAGCGCGTCTTCCGCATGGCGCCGCTGCACCACCATTACGAAAAGAAGGGCTGGGCAGAGCCGACCATCGTCATCCGCTTCTGGATCATCGCCACCGTACTGGCATTGGTCGGTCTTTCGACATTGAAGTTGAGGTAGTTGTGATTCCGTTGCCGTTCGCCGCGAACGAGTTTTATGCCGTGCTGGGCCTCGGAGCTTCTGGGCTTTCGGCGGCGCGTGCGCTGCTTGCATCCGGCGCGAAAGTCGCAGCGTGGGACGATTCCTCCGCCAAGCGCGATGCTGCCCTCGGTGCCGGAATTCCGGTTGCCAATCTCGTCGATCTCGATTTCAACCCGCTCAAGGCACTCGTGCTGTCCCCCGGCATCCCGTCGAGCTTTCCCACGCCTCATCCGGTCACGGTGAAAGCCAAAGCCGCCAACATTCCAATCGTCTGCGACGTTGAACTGCTGGTACGCGGACAAGCCGCCTCTCGCTTCCTCGGTGTGACCGGCACCAACGGCAAATCGACGGTGACGGCTCTCCTGGGTCACATCCTGCATCAGTCCGGGCTTTCCACCGAGATCGGTGGCAACCTCGGTCCAGCTGCACTCGGCCTTAACGAACTCGGTGCTAACGGCAGCTATGTGATCGAGTTGTCGAGCTATCAGCTTGAGTTGATGCAGACGCGCGGGCTTACTGCCGGCGTGCTGCTCAATGTCACGCCCGATCATCTCGATCGTCATGGCGGCATGGACGGTTACATCGCGGCAAAGAAGCGCCTCTTCGGCTTGATCAAGAACGCCGGTACAGCTGTGATCGGCCTTGATGATGAACCTTGCCGTGTCATTGCCGCTGAACTGCAAGCCGAGGGCCGCCTTAAGGTCATCGGTATTTCCGCAAACCGCACCGTCGGTGGCGGCGTCTATGCCCTCGGCGGCCGCTTAGTCGATGATACCGCAGGCCGCGCCGAGCGCGTTCTCAGCCTTGAAGATGCCATCGCATTACCCGGCGTACATAACGCGCAAAATGCGGCTGCCGCTTTCGCCGCTGCACGTGCCTTCGGTCTCGATCCCGACCGTATAGCCCAAGCAATTGCCTCCTACCCCGGCCTCGCCCATCGTCAGGAACGAGTGGCCATGGTCAGTGGAATCCAGTTCGTCAACGATTCGAAAGCGACCAATGGCGACGCTACCTCCAAGGCGCTTGCCTGCTACGACTCGATCTACTGGATCGCAGGCGGTCTCGCCAAGGAAGGCGGCATTGTTGGCTTAGATCCGTTCTGGCCGCGCATCCGCCACGCCTATCTCATCGGCAAGGCCGCTGACGATTTCGCTGTCACGCTTAAGGGCTACGTCGCCACCACAATGTCCGGCACTTTGGAAGCGGCAACGCGTGCTGCCTTTGCGCAGGCCCGCGCCGATGGGGCAAAGGATCCCGTAGTGCTGTTGTCACCAGCTTGCGCCTCGTTCGACCAGTTCGCCAACTTCGAAGCCCGCGGAGATGCGTTTAAGTCGCTCGTCACCACCATCGCTCGTGAAACGCAGCGCGAAGGAGTCTCCGCATGAACTTCGCTCGCAACGACACTTCAGTCATCGCACGCTGGTGGTGGACAGTCGATCATTGGACGCTGGCCGCTATCACCGTCCTGATCGGCGTCGGCCTGCTTCTGACTCTCGCTGCCAGCCCGGCCGTCGCCGGCCGCATCGGCCTCGA
>CAIYRG010000076.1 GCA_903928515.1 uncultured Alphaproteobacteria bacterium
AGCTTCCTGCCACATCTTGTAGGTGTCGAACCGCGGTGGAACCGAGCTGTTCGGGTCGACTGCTTTTTCCGTCTTCTCTTTAGCCATGGTTCCGCAACCTCATACGTGACATTCGATTGATTTAGGCGACCGCTTGCTTCTCCGGCACGGTCAAGCCGATACGCTCGTTGATAACGTCGAATTCGATCAATCGGTTGACCTTCGCATCGCGCACAACACCGATCGGCTCACCGCCCTTCTGCACCGCGGCGATCTGCTCCTTAAGGAGCCTCCGATACAGAGCGACGCCATGATCCGCGGAACCGAGATTCTCTTCCGAGCGATCGGCGATCCCGCCTTGGGTCTCCCAAGCCATCGCGTCTTGAACGAGGACCTGATCCAGCCTGTATTGCCCATACTCGTCGCGCACGTGAAACGGCGCGAACGGCACGTCCGCCTCGGCCGCAGTGCGTTCGCTCGCTGATGGCTCGAAATAAACCACGAACACCTGCGTGTGGGTGTCATCGACCGGCACCCGGAACTGCAAGTTGTGGCGAATGGCGCCGCTGGCCTTCGACTTCGAGACATGGCGCAGTGTGTTCGGAAACAGCAGGGGGTGCTGATCCACCTCGGGCTTATCGCCGGGTTTCTTCGGCGGGGTCGTGCGACGCTTCATGATGCCATATTCAAACGGCAGAAATTCGTGCCCTTCCTCGTAGTGACCCACCGATTTGGCGAGATGCGCCGTCACTCCATGCAACCAATAGAGATGCGATGGATCAACCGAGTTCTCCATCGCCTGTACCCAGTTGCACTCCAAAACCGACTGAACGTCGATCCAGCGTTTGCCACGTTCCCAGGCGAGAACGTCCCAGCGCGGTAGCAACGGCGCCGGATCGGGGCCCAGATAAGCGAACAGCAGACCGCCGAGTTTTTGCACCGGATAGGCCGGCTGGCGAATCCTGTTCAACATCGGCGTGTCTTTCGGCTCCGCCGGCATCTCCAGGCACTGGCCCGAGGCGGCGAATTTCCAGCCGTGATAGGGACAACGGATGCCTTCGTCGTCGACGCGGCCATAGGCCAGCGAAGCACGCCGATGCGGGCATTTCTCCCCGACGAGTCCGTAATTGCCTTTGGTGTCACGGTAGAGAACGAGATCCTCACCGAGCAGGCGGACGGCCTTGATGGGCTTCTCGGCCGTCAGGCCGCCGGACGGCGCCACCGGTTGCCAATACCGCCGGAGCAACTCTCCCCCCGGTGTTCCGCGACCGACTTGGGTCAGTAGTTGGTTTTCCTCGCGCGTAAGCATGTCTTACCTCCGACGCCTTTTGGCTTTGGCTGATTTTACAGGCTTCGCTCTCTTCTTGGCCTTTGCGGCCTTCTTTTTAATTACTTTACGCGCGGACTCGTTGCCCGGCGATGGCACCTGATGGTGCATGCGATGGACGCGTCCGTCCTTGGAGGACGCCATCATGGCAAGGCAAACCTCAAGGGTCGCCTTACCCCAATAGCCATCCGGGAAAGTATTGCGCTTGCCGGTGATCGCCGCAGTCAGTTCGGCAAGCTCCGATTCACGGCCGTGGCCGCCCTGGGACAGCACCTCTTCC
>CAIYRG010000077.1 GCA_903928515.1 uncultured Alphaproteobacteria bacterium
CGGGAAGGGAAAAAAAGAATTTCCTTGCAATTGCTTAGCCGAACAGGAAGTAAAACGGTTGGAGAATGGGGCAGCGATCTTTGCCAATGGGACCAAAGAAGCGGCAAACCGGAGCAAACGGGCGTCGCGGGCGATTTTTTATATTCCTACTGGCCGGGATGGCCAGTATCAACCTCGCCGGTTTCGCTATTCCAGCCCTAGCCGATGATTCACCGGCCGTAACTCGCAACATGTTCGGCAGCCCTGGTCTCGTCGATATGCCGGACGCCCGCATGGCCTCCGACGGAAGTCTGTCTGTCGGCGCGAGCTTCTTCAAGAATACCCAGCATTACGATTTCGGCTTCCAGGTACTTCCCTGGCTGGAAACCTCGTTCCGCTATTCGGGCCTGTCGCATTTCGATCCTTTGTACCCGGTCTATTACGATCGCGCTTTTACCTTCAAGGCGCGCCTACTACAAGAAAGTGATTATCTACCCGCCTTTGCAATCGGCGTGAATGATTTGGTGGGAACTGGAATTTATAGCGGCGAATATTTCGTCGCCTCCAAGCAATTCGGTGCCATAGACGCCACGCTTGGTATAGGATGGGGTCGACTTGCGGGTTCCGACACAATCGAGAATCCTTTCGGCATCATTTCAAACTCGTTGCTCAGATCGCGCACCACCGTTGACACTGCCGGCGCCACAAATTTTAGTACTCTTTTTCACGGCCCGAAGGCGGGCATCTTCGGCGGACTGACATGGAGCACACCCGTCGACGGTTTATCCCTTTCAGCCGAATACTCGAGCGACGCTTATAGCCTCGAAGCTGCGAGCGGCAATTTCACCCCCAAAAGCCAATTCAATATCGGCGCTTCTTATAAGGCATGGGACAATGTCGTGCTCGGAGCGAACTGGCTCTATGGCGCAACCATTGGCGGGACCGTCACATTCCTGATGGACACTCGCGATGCCTTTCCACAACGACTGGGACCGGAGCAACCTCAGCCCCAGGTCCGCACATCCGAAGAACAGCAGCGTGCATTGAATCGCATGGCGGGGCGTCCAGTGACAATCGCACGCGCCAGCCAGGCGCAGCTGGTCGACAATCTTTGGGCCACATCGCCAGATACCCAGAATGTTGCGATCAAGGGCCACAGCCTGCAGCTTGCCATCGGCAGCGGTGATACCAGGGTGGTCTGCGTCGCCGTTGCGCGGATCGTTGAACGTGAGTGGCTTGATGTCACCCAGATTATCGTTAATCACGGCCACGTCTCCGCCTCTTGCCAAGTGGCAATGCATCCTATCGTAACTCAGGCCAGTTTTACCGACGAGGCTGTGGAGCAACCGCATCTGATGCTGGCATCGAACCGCGCTAGCATCATCGATGCCGCCACGTCCGAGCCCGTAACCTACGCCCGCGCGGCGATGCAGATTCGCGCCGATCTCGTCAAGCAGCAGGTGACAGTTCAAGCGTTATCGCTATTGGGCAACGAAGCGGTGCTTTACTATTCGAACTTCCGCTACCGCCGAGAGCGCGATGCGCTGGACCGGATTATCCGCGTCCTGTTGAAGGATGCGCCATCCGACGTCGAAAAATTCCGCCTAATTGCCACTATTGGTGGCGTCCCGCAGCGCGAATTCGAAGTACTGCGCTCGCCAACCGAACGCATCTATTACCAGACTGGAGACATCGAGCTGTTCGGCGAAGGCAACACCACTTCCGCGGCACCGATGCACAATCACGTACTTGTAACAGCCACGCCCAAG
>CAIYRG010000078.1 GCA_903928515.1 uncultured Alphaproteobacteria bacterium
CCGAGCGACAATCAAACCAAAATTTAGAACTTGTCAGCGACAATCAGACCAGACAACATCGTTCCCGTTACGGTCACAGTTTCTCATCCTGATTGACGCGTTTTCTCACGCAGATTGTCGCGCCATAGCATCCGCGATTCATCGGCAACGCACGGGCAAAGCCGCCTCGTCCATGGGTGTTACCGACGATACCGCGATCTCGGTCTTTCGTGGGCTATTCCCGTCAATGTCCGATCATCGACCTGAATCGGCGACGACTGAGCGGCCCTGACGTCCTCCACCCAGCCTCGGACCAGCGCGTGGTTCCGGCTGAGTTCAGCCCCTGACGACGCCCTGTGTCGGGTGACCGGGGGGCCATGCCATGCGCGTCAAGGCTGTGACGCCGACCGCAAAGGCCCCGATGATCGAGAACACGATCTGCCAAGCCCCAGCCGGCATGGTCAGCTTCGCGAGGCCGAGCGTGGCGTGGTAGCCGGCAAGCGCCGCGAACAACAGTGCGACGGCAACTCGGATCCACGCGGATCGTGCGAATGCGAAGACGTACTGGCCCGCGACCAAGGTCACAATGCCAGCCAGAAAACCGACGAAGATGGCTCCGAGCGGTCCTGCGTCGCCGTGATAGGCCCACAAGCCGGTGGAGACGGCTGCGAAGACTCAACGCCATCGCGGCGTTGCGTCCGTCGCCGCTGTCACGATGTTGAGGGATGATACATTGACCGGCCAGGCGGGCCACCGACAGGAGAGGTGTGTCCTGATGTCGGCCAAGAGCACGAGATTCGCGTCGAAACGGCGATCACATCGCCGGTTGCGTCGCAAACAGCGTGATCACTGGCCCGCTGGTATTGCTCGCCGCCGGGAACCGCAGTTATAAGTCACCCAAGATGCCCGGATGGGCCGGGCATATGGGAAACGTCGGTTGAGATGAATAAGGCCTCGGTGCTTGGGCGCGTTACACTCGTCCTAGTCGTCCTTCTCGCAGCTGCGCCAGCATGGCCGCAGCAAGATCAACTCGCCCAGCGCATCGCGGCGCTCCCGTGGCAATCCTATCCGTCAATAGGGCCTATGGGATCGGTCGCGCAGTTTTCTCTGGCCGGGAACCTTCGCTTTCTTGATTCGGCTGCCACGAGCCGCTTTCTGGAGTTGAACGGAAATCCGCCACGCCAGAATCAATATACACTCGCACCGACATCCCTCGACTGGTTCGCAATCTTCGTATTCGATCCCAGCGGTTATGTCCGTGACGATGAGCAATTGGACCCAAACGAATTACTGAAAACTCTGCGCCAACAGAATGAGAATGGCATCAAGGAACGACAGCGCCTCAACCTTCCTATTTTGCGGTTGTCTGGCTGGGCCGTTACGCCGCATTATGACGTGCAAACACGTCGGCTGGAGTGGGGCACTCGCCTCATCGATGACGCTGACAATAGCGTCACGGCAAACTACCTCATTCGCATTCTGGGTCGCTCTGGCGTTATGAGCGGCATCCTGGTTTCGAGTCCGGAGGAATTAGACAAAAACATCGAAGAGTTCCACACGGCTCTCCGAGGTTTCAAATTCGTTCAAGGTGAAAGCTATTCCGAATATCGCCAGGGCGACAGGGTCGCCGAATATGGCTTAGCGGCCCTTGTCGTTGGTGGCGCTGCCGCTGCGGCAGCGTCGTCTGGCATTATGAAAGGTCTTGGGAAGTTTCTTGCCGTCGGGGCATTTGCATTAATCGCTGCCGTCGGCAGCTTTTTCAAACGGCTCTTCGGTAAGAAGACTTCGTAACCATAGTGTTGGACACCTTGGACGGCCTCTCGATTCCAGATCAGAGTTTCTGGCTGATCTGCGCAGCATTCTATCTAGTCGATAATGTTCGGCTGCACGGCGGTCGGGAGCTTCTTCTCGCTGAGTCATTAATATTTCGTTGGAGGCTATTATTTCCACTCCAACACTACCGACTTGGCGGGCGAGCTGTCACACTATTGCCGCCGTGGCTTCCGTTTCTGGCGGTAGTGCGGCTGAGCTGGCTTAGCCACGACGCCTTCTCGGCAACGAGGCTGCGCCGAACCAAGCGTCTTTTACGATTTTATCGGCAGTGCCTTGCACCATTCCGCGTTCTGGCTTCCTTCTATTTCCTAATTCTGTTTATCGTCGGCCCGATTGCTACCCATTATGCCGGGCTGGGTTACGCGATCATCCTTGTTGTGCCGCTTCATGTTGCTGGGTTGTCGTCGCTGATCGCGTTTCTGCTAATGGGTCGGCGAGCATTGCGAATGAATTGGTCCCAATTGATCGGGCTGGTCTTCGAGTGTGCCGTCTGTCCTGGCTATTTCGTCAACATCTGTCGCAAACTGTCAATTGGATACATTCGTGTTTCCGCCGACGCTATTGCGCTTGCCCTTGAAGAAGATCGACCGCGCGTCCTTGCTTCCCTTGGAATCAACGGGATCGACATGCTTTTAGATGACCTCGCAGAGAACGATGAGTTGCGGCCCGACGACTCGGCGTCGATAGCTATCTATCGTGATCACCTTGATTTAAGTGACTCTCATGCCTGACGCGGTTGATATGCTCTACTTGGCACTGGCGGCCGGGGTCGGAGTTGCTCTGTTTTTCGCCGCGCGGGAGTTCGTCCGAGGCGTAAAGATAGCAAAGCAAGAGCATGATGCCCGCAAGACTTCAGGCGAAGAGTCTAATCATCAAAACGACAACGGAGATCAAACAAAGAGACCGCATAAAGAGGCGACACAACGGCCATGGCATGAAATTCTCAATGTGTCACCTACAGCCGGATTGGACGAAATCAAGGCTGCATATCATCGAATGATCGCACTTTATCACCCAGATAGAGTGAATAATCTTGGATTGGAACTACAGGCTTTAGCTGAAATCCACGCCAAGGAAATTAACGCGGCTTATGCCATGGCTCGCAAAATACGAGGCTTATAGAAGGGCGCGGTCATGGTGTCGGTGAAGATGCGTTAATGGGTTCGACGCATCGTTCGTCTTTCCGTCACGATGGAAGCGCATAGACGGCAAGCGAGAACAACAGCCAGCAGAGGAAGCCGATGCCGACGATGCCGAAAAGGATGCCGATGACGATCATGGTGGTGGTCTCCGGGACAAGGGTCGGGCGGGTCCTCTCCAGAAACCGGCGCCCCGCCTCCGTGAGCCGGACACCGGTCGAGTCGCGCTCGAACAGCGACACGCCCAGCTTGTCTTCCAGCGCCCGAACGCGGCGGCTGACGGCCGACTGCCGGACACCGAGAACCTGTGCGGCGCGGCTGAAACTCAGATGCTCGGCTACCAAAAGCGCCTGTGTGACGGAAACGAGGTCAATCATGCATCTGCCTCCAATATGACTCTTACGCGCGAGTGCAGTGCAGCAAGATTGGCCTAGCTATTGAGGCATAACGGAGGCG
>CAIYRG010000079.1 GCA_903928515.1 uncultured Alphaproteobacteria bacterium
CACTCCATCTCCCGACAAGGCCGCCATCGAGAAGATCGTGCACGATTATCTTCTGGCGCACCCCGAGATGCTGAAAGAGATGGAAGCCGCCCTCGATGCCAAGCAGGACGCGGCCGACAACAAGGTACGCAAGGATGCCCTGGCCAAAATCGGCGCGCAGGTTCTGGTCGATCCCAAAGTCGCCTACGTCACCGGTCCCGCCAACGCGAAAGTGACCGTCACCGAGTTCTTCGATTATCGCTGCCCGCATTGCAAAAATTCGCTGTCTGCGATGAAGAAGCTGGTGGAGAACGACAAGAACGTTCGCGTCTCGTTTATCGAATTCCCCATCCTCACCGAAGATTCCGTGATCGCCGCCAAGGCCGCCGTGGCCGCGCGCCGTCAGCCGGGCAAATACATTCCCTTCCACTACGCTTTGATGGCAACGACCGGCGCCCTGCCCCTAGAGCGCGTTCTCGACATCGCCAAGCAAACCGGCCTCGACGTGCCGAAGCTGCAAAGGGACATGGCCGATCCGGCCGTCACGCAGACTCTGAAAGACAGCATGGCGCTGGCCGAGAAGCTGCATTTCAACGGCACACCCACCTTTGTCGTAAACGATCAGATCGCCATCGGCGAAGTCACCGACAAGGATCTTGCCGACATGGTGAAAACCGCCGGCGGCTAAACGCGCGTTATAGATGTTGGTGAAAGGCCGCGATCACTCGCGGCCTTTTTGTTTGGCGTTTCCAACCACATGCGTTCCTGAATCGCTTGGGGAAAACCAAGCCTAGCGGCATTGAGCGCGCATACTCCTCACACGGATAGTTCGGCACTATTTTATTTATCAGCCGAAGGACGAAACATGAGCACACTACTGGATACGTCGACCGATCCCGACGACACCACCCAGACGCAAGACAACCAGAACCCACCATCGCAACGCACTGCCGTGGCCCGCCTCATGCCAGGGGTCGGAAACACATACCTCGATTCAGAATTCGCGCAGAAATTGGATTCCCTCGAAGCTTTCATGGAAGAACAGGGGATTCCGATCACGTATCTGAGTGCATACCGTCCGCAGGCGTTGCAGGATTACCTGCGAACGAGTGGTACCGGGATTACTCCTGCAAAGGACAGCTTGCATTCTGCCGGTCTCGCTGCGGACCTTCCTATGTCCACATACACACCGGAGCAGCGTCAAGCGATTGTGTCGGCAGCAAAAACTCTCCGCCTACGCTGGGGCGGAGACTTCAAGAGTCCCGGCATCGACCCCAATCATTTCGATTTGCAGCCAACAAATGACCACAAATCGCTTATAAATAACTTCACGCCTCAGGTGCAGAGGTTGCGCACCTTTCAGTAGGATCATGATGATGCTGCCTCGCGCACTTCTAGCAACCGCATTCGCCTTTCTCGCTTTATGCCCATCATGTCTCGCGCGGGCGGCAACGGATGAGAAGTCACCGGATGCCGGCACGATGGTTGTCATCTACTCCAACGCATGCGTACATCCAGAATCCGGCGATCTGCTTGGTGAGCGGCTGTTTATCTTCCGCGAGGAAGGCGATGTGTTATTCCTGTTCCAGGAAGCCGGAGGCGTGTGGACTGACACTCATTCCGGCAAAGCCGAAATTGAAAGCAGCAAATTGAGCTTCTCATTTGATGAGCTGTGGCAAGGCAAGCAAACCACGCAGACCTTCCACGGAACGATAACACCGCAGGAAGTGACCGGAGGGTTCGATAACGGACGCGCTGATAGTATGGGACGAACAAACTATCGGTTACCGCGCAAGGCGAACGAAAACATCGGCGTGGGTGCGTGTAAGTGATCGCTTAGAATACGGCCGGGGGGAAACACCATGGATCTAAGCCAAGCGCTGCAAGCCTCGAAGCCCGCAGACATTTCCAGCGAAGAATGGGCGGCGCGTCTGGAACTGGCCGCCTGTTATCGCGTGGTCGATCGCATGGGGTGGAGCGAGATGATCGCCAACCACATCACACTGCGCCTGCCCGACGAGAACGGAACACGCGCCTATCTCATCAATCCCTATGGCTTACTCTACAGCGAAGTCACCGCCCGCAATCTCATCAAAATCGACACGGCGGGAAATAAGCTTTCGGAGTCCCCTTATCCCGTGAACATCGCGGGCTTTTTGATCCATAGCGCCCTGCACGAGGCGCGAGACGACGCGCATTGCATCATCCACACGCACACAACGGCAGGCATGGCGGTGTCCACCAAAGAAGGCGGATTGCGGCACGAAAACGTTTATAGCGCGCAGATGTATGGCCGCATCGGCTATCACGATCTGGCCGATGCGCCGACGAAGGAAGGCCCAGGCTTGGCTGCGGATTTGGGCAGCAACGATTTTATGATCTTGCGCAATCACGGATTGCTGGTGGTGGGGCCGCACGTGCCCGCCGCGTTCGACCGGATGTGGCTGCTACAACGGGCTTGCGAAGTGCAGTTGGCCACGGATTCTCTCAGCGGCGCCAACCGCGCGATGCCCGGCAATTTGCTTCAAATGTTCGGCAAGCAAATGGAAGCGCAATGGGCGGGAGAGACGCGCAGCGGTCAGCGCATGTTCGACGCGGCAGTACGCGGCGCCAATGTGAGGTTCGAAGATTTGGCGTGATACATGTTCAATGTTGATACACAAATCGCGCGAAAGAATTGTTTTGCGCCGATTTGAAACAGGCTTCACCCGCTACGCGTGTACGATTTTTCCGTTCCAAACGTTTGCGAACATACGCACGTGGATAAGCACGTTTTCGTCAAATAATCCGATTGAGTGAAACAACCGCGCGCGCTTCACTCCGATCCTGACGTGTGCGGGAAATCATCGGATGTTTGAAGAGAATCGTCTGCTCGAAAAGGGCGGCGCGCAATTCGACAAGCGCGAACAATATTTGCGGCGTGCGGAAAACGCCGAAGCCTATATGGCGAGAACCGTTGATCCCGAAGAACGCCGCAACTGGCAGCGCCTCGCCGAAAGCTGGCGCAATCTGATTGCGTATTACGAGAGGGAATTCTTGGATCGGGACGAGATTTCGTCGGATTCATCCTGGGCTCGCGACAGGCAGGTTGAGACGCTTGTGCTCACCTCTCAAACACGAACCGAGAAAATGGCTCTGACGAAAACCAATACCAAGGCTGTCGCGCCCGTGGACGCTAGCTTTTCTTGTGAGCGCGGCGAATTGGAAAAAGCTG
>CAIYRG010000080.1 GCA_903928515.1 uncultured Alphaproteobacteria bacterium
ATTCCTCCCTTAGCTAAAACCCCTTTTCTGTCTCATAGGCCCTGACGGCGGACAATCGCTAATTGATATATTTCGCGAAGAAGGACTGGGCGGCGCATGTCGCTCAGTCCTTTTCGTTATAAGATTGTTCTCCTTTCATACGACAACGGCACAGCCACGGGATTTTCAAAGATGTTCGGTTCCTGGTTGAAACTCTCATCAGATCTGATGGCGGCGAATTGGGAAGCGCAGCGCGTGATAACCTTGCGGCTGGCGAAGCTTTCAAAAGGCGGGGAAGCCGCCAATAAGGAAGCTCGGCAGATGGTGTCGGAGAAGGTGGCGGCCTCGGTAGAGGCTGCGATGAATTTGTCGTCCGGCGGTACGGTCGAGTCCGTCGTGAAGCGATATCGCAGCATCATGCGCGCGAACACACGCCGTCTTTCTCGCGAAGAAAAATGACAGACGCTCCCAAGGCCGCCGAAGCAAAATTGCCGTCCCATGTGGAAGGCGCAGTTAAAGCCATCACCGAAATGCATCGCGCCCATCACCAGGACGCGACGCGGATGGAGAGATTGACGGATAGCGCCGTCACCATTGTCGGCAAGCCGGCTTTCCTACTTTTCGTCTGCATCGCCGGCGCCGGGTGGATCGCGCTCGGTTACAGCTCGCCGATGTTCCCGGACGCGTTTCCGTTTCCATTGCTCAGTCTATCGATCAGTTTCATCGCGATGTTCCTCGCGGTGCTTATCCTCGCCAGTCAGCGAAGGGCCGATAGGCTCGCGGTGCTGCGGTCGCAGATGACGTTGGAAGCCGTGCTTCTGGCGGAGCACAAGACCGCGAAGATCATCCAGTTGATGGAAGAGTTGCGGCGCGATCTGCCGGATGTCCGCAATCGCGTGGATTCGGAAGCCGTGGAAATGTCCGATCCGCCGGATCACGGCACCGTGATGAACGCGATCGAGGAAAGCACCAAGCCGTCGGCGGCAAAATCCGCAGAGGATGCGACTAACCGCGAGCCGTGAGTCCACTCAATCGCGATAGCGGGCCGCGACATGGAATTGCCAAAGGGTGATGGCGGGCGTCACGAGCAATTCCATAGCGACCGCGCCGACCATCGGCCACGAGGGCGCGCCGTTGACGATCAATGCCGTCAGGCGGCCGAACCCGCCCAGAACCACGATGGCCCCCAGCAATGCAAAGCGCGGTTTGTGTGTTTCGATCCTCGGCACGCTGCACGCATAAGCAACGCCTATCCCGAGAAGCAATCCCGACAGGTAGCGAAAGTGACTGTCGAGGTCGGTGATGTCCGTGCTCGGGGCGGTGACAAAGGCTGGTCCGAACACCACACCGCTCGCGCCCGCGCTGATCGGCACCAGGCAGCAAAGGGCGACGAACATTTGCAGCGCCAATTTTTCGTGAGCTTTGCTCATCATCGGTCCAATCGGTGGGTAGGGCGATATGCGCGGGTTGATCTGCCTTTTGGGAACTTTCGCGCGAAAGTTCCATCCAAGCGGAATCTGCGAGCCTATAAAGGTAGCCTATTCGCGGCTATAGCTCCGCCTCTTCCATGTCATTTACCTGCAGATGTGCAGCGGGACGATTTTTGGCTTTGGTCAAGACGTTTAAGGTTGGTCCCGGTAAAGTTGGTGCCAACAAAGTCGGGGCCAATAAAGCTGGGATAGGGAGATCGAAGAAACACCACGAAAGCCATAGGGCAGGGGACGGGCCTGGGTCTCTCGATGACTTACGGCTTCGTGCGCCAATCGGATGGTTCGGTTCGCATAGAAAGTGAGCCGGACAGGCCTTGGTGCGAATCCTCGTGGTCGAAACGCTTGAAGCACTGGACTACCGCCCGCTTGAAGCGAGCGACGGTGCGGCGGCACTTCGCAATCTGCAATCACAGCAACGCATCGATTTGTTGGTCAAGGATATCGGTTTGCCCGGCTTGAACGGGCGGCAGATCGCCGATGCGGCCCGGATAAACCGCGAAGATTTGAAAATCCTGTTCATGACCGGCTATGCCGAGAACGCCGCGAGCCGTTCATTCCTGGAAGAGGGCATGGAGATCATCGCGAAGCCCTTCACGATGGAAATGCTGAGTCAGCGGGTGAAAGACATATTGCAGCGATAGCGGCCACTCAGGGGCCGATGGTCTCGAAGCCGTGGCGTTTATTCCGTCGTCGGCCGCCCATATTTGGCCTGAAACTGGGCTGGGCGCGCGGCCGAGCCTGAGTTAGATTGGGCCTATTCGCGAAAATGACCGGCCAGAAATGTGACCGATTTTCTACAACTCTATAGGGAGCATAAACCGATATGCGATCGCTGCTAACACTTGGTCTCGCCGTCGTCACCGCCAGCGCGGTGGCATTTGCCGCCTTGGGCGCAACGGATATGACCTTCACGATCAAAGCCCGCCAGGACGCCATGAAGGCGAACGGCGCTGCCGCCAAAGCGATTGGCGATGAACTCAAGAAATCCGATCCGTCGTTGAAGATCATCCAGGACAGCACCAAGTCGCTGGATAGTTCGCTGGGCAGCATTTCACCCGCAGCCTTCCCGGCCGGCAGCGGCACGGAATCGGGTGTGAAGACTGCAGCCCTTCCCGCCATTTGGGCAACGCCTGCCGATTTCAAAACGGCCTATGACAATTACGCGGCCGAAGAGAAGAAATTCTCGGGCGTCGTGGCGGGCGGCGATATGTCGGCGATCAAAGCCGAGTTCGACAATGTCGGGAAAACCTGCGGCGGCTGCCATCGCAATAACCGCGCGAAGGATTGATCCAACATTATGGCAGGGGCCGTGCAGCGTCTGAAGGTCTGGGATTGGCCAGTGCGCGTGGTGCACTGGCTATTCGCCATTCTGGTCGCATTTTCCTGGTGGTCGGCAGAGTACGACCATATGGATTGGCACCGCCTGTCCGGCTACACGATTCTCGGCCTGCTCATCTTCCGCATCTATTGGGGCATCGTGGGCAGCGAAACCGCGCGCTTTGCGAATTTTGTGAAAGGGCCGGGCAGCGTTCTGCGTTATGCCCGGCATCTTTTCGCAGATAAACGCAGCCCAGGCGGTGTCGGCCACAATCCCATCGGCGCGTTGAGCATCGTCGCCATGCTGTCCGCGCTGATCGCGCAAGTCACGCTCGGGCTGTTCTCGGTCGATGTCGATGGCATTGAATCCGGCCCACTCAGCAGCTTCATCAGCTTCGATCAGGGGCGCGTAGCGGCCCATTGGCATCATTTCGTTTTCAATATC
>CAIYRG010000081.1 GCA_903928515.1 uncultured Alphaproteobacteria bacterium
ATCGTTTTGACGCTTCCATTTCAGCAAGGTCAAAGCAGCCGCTATACGCCTCTGGTCCGCCGTTCCGATTCTCGGCGCTTCCATCCCCAGCGCCCCAAATGCAACCTCGCTGATCGTCACTCGGCGCCCGTAGCGCGCCGCATCAACCGCGAAGGCCGGCTTGGTCCTGCCACCCTTTCCCTCGAGCCATGCGCCTATCAGGCTTTCCCACCCGTCCTCCTCGTAGCGCCGGGACTGTTGCGGTGCGATGTGCTGGCGCTCGAAGTCCCGGCTGGGCCACCATCGCGCGCCTGCGTGGAACGCCGCTGTCGCCTCGGCGAGCAGCTGCGTTCGATCCGCCCGCAGCGCGTCCAGATCGATTCGCCCGCATCGGCCTGGCCAATAGCGGCGCCCGCCCGTCTCGTCCCGCAGGTACATGCTCTTGTTGGTGGTGCCGATGAATAGCGCTTGCCGCGGCTCGCGCACCTCGAGGCGCCCGTGTGGCGGCCTGTAGATCTCCTCTCGGCGGGTGATGAAGCTCTTGAGCAGCGCTTGGTCCGCGCGATCGAACGCGTGCATCTCGGCTATTTCGATGAGCCACTTTCCGCGCATGTGCTGCGCCGCGTCCTTCCCCCACTGGTGCAGGCTCGGCAGACTGTCCGAAAACCATTCATCCCCCGCGAGCGCGCGGCACGCGCTGGACTTGAGCTCGCCCTGCTCGCCCTCCAGCACCAGCATGTAGTCCGCTTGGCACCCTGGCCGAAATACGCGCGCGACCAGCGCCACCAGGAACATGCGCCCGACCTCGCGCGCGTAGGCGCCATCCTCCCACCCGACGTATCGAGGCAGCCACGTGTCGATTCGGCGCGTGCCGTCCCATCGCAGCTCGGCCAGCCAATCGCGGATCGGATGGAACGCGCGGGCGCGCGCCACGATGGCGATCGCCTGGTGCATGGTGTCGATTGCCAGCCTCTTGAGACTGAATTGCTGGAGCCACTCCTGCACCTCACCGACGTCGACGTCCGTGATGGGCCGCACGTCCCAATGCCCGTTGGGCCGCAGCGGGCGCGCGAGCACGACCGTGTTGCGCATCTCGTCATAGGCGAACATGCCGTCGAGCGTGCCGATGGTGCGCAATGCGTAGAGCACGCTCGCCAGCACGGCGAGCGGCTTGCCACCCTCCCCGCGCACGTAATCCCCGAAGTCGGACAGCCGCGTCACTTTGCCGCTCTCTGGCGCTCGGTATCCAAGCTCGATCGGCGACGCCACCTTTTCCCTGAACGGGCACCCCTCGCATCCGGCTGGGTTGGCGGCCGCGAAGGTCTCGCACCGCGTAGGCGCGAACTCACGCAGACGCTCCATGCGCTCCTGCGTGTCCGTCTCGTCGTAGCGCGGGTCCGCGCGCGACCACTCATGCCCTCGCACCGAGTCGACGCAGAAGGCAATCACTCCAAGCCCCTTGTACCATAGGGGTTCTTGTAAACGCCCCCCGGTGTCGCGGAATGCCCGCAGCTGGGCGCATCTCTCGGCGATCAGGTCCGCATGGGCGTCGGGGTACTCTGACGTTTTCGCCTTTGCCAGCAGGGGGGTAACGTTGGCTCTTAACGCCAAATGTGCGGGCAACGGTCCAGCGAGAATGCTTTGTGCTTTGATCGCAGGCACTTGCGCCAATAGGTGTGCAAACTGCTCTAGACGGTAAGGCCCGGTGAGCGGCCCGCATCTCACGATCGCTCCGCGCCGATGGTTGTGCGTGCCGGGCGTGCGCAGCACGCTCGAATCATCGGCCGTGCGTGCTGGATCGGCAGCAAGCCCGTGCTGGTGGCACGCTGCCTTCAGTCCCTCGGCGTAGGGCTGCCACCGTGCGGGTGCGACGTCGGCGTCGAGCACCCAATAGGCGTGGCAACCGCCGCCGCTTGCCACCAGCGTGGGCACTGGCAGCCGCGCGTCCCGGCAGAAGCGCATCACGTCCTCGGCCGCGGCGCGCGGGTCGCGGTAGGGCTTGCCCTCGCCAGCGTCGATGTCGAGCCACAGGGCGCGCAGCGCCGCAATGTTGTGTCCCGTGCGCCCGAAGCGCCGATCGCGGAGCTTGGTGCCGACCGGGTCGCTGCGTGCTTCGCGCACCGAGCCGCACGCATGCCAGACGGTGTGCCCGCGCGCGTCGGCGCCGAGCTGCAGACCCGCCAGATCCTCGATCGTGGTGGCGAATCGATTCTGCCCGCCCTTCTCCGCGCCCGCGCGGCGGACGAAGTAGCAGTAGGGGCCGGCGAGCGGCAGAACGTGGCGAAGGAAGGCGGCTGCGTCGCTCATCGCGGCGCTCGCCATTTCGAGCGAAACCGGATGCCTTGGTAGATCGTAGGGATGGCGGCGTGCATTGGGCGAGACCCCTTGTTGCGGCCGGCGAGCCGTGTTACCTAGGGGTCGGCCGCCACAGCCGCACCCCTCTGCTTGCACCC
>CAIYRG010000082.1 GCA_903928515.1 uncultured Alphaproteobacteria bacterium
CGCCGACCCCGGCGCCGAAACGATCAATTCCTTGGTGAAGACGTCCTGAATGGTCTTTACCGGCGCGGTGTTCCAAGCGAACAGCACGGTCGTGTTGCTCAGCATGCGGCCGATCCAGTTGAACTTGGTGGCATCGACCTTCAACTCGCTCTTGCCCAGAATCTGATTGAGATAGATCGCTTGATCGATCATACCGATGTTGAGGCCGTCTTTCGGTGCCACCGCATAAAGATAATTCGCGGCACGAATACCACCGGCACCCGGCATGTTTTGCGGCACCACGGTCGGTTCGCCGGGCAGATGGCGGCCGATGTGTGCCGCGATCAGGCGGCTATAGGTATCGTAGCCGCCGCTCACGCCCGAACCACCGATGATGAAAATGAGATTCTTACCTTTATAGATGTCAGCCGGATCCGCCGCGCGAACCAGTGTCGGCGCGCAAATGGCAGCCGCGTACACGGCGGTGATGATCAAACGACGGAACGAAATCGAACTCATAGAAACCTCCTAAAACAGACTCGGCTTACACTTTCACCAACATCTCGATGTCGGTGGGGAAAATATCCTCGGGCTTCACCCGGCGATGGGCGAGCCCCTGCTCGTAGGCATACTGCAGGAACAAATCGAGGGTCGTGCGGTTGGCCTCGATGCCATAAGGAAAGAAATCACCACCGGCGATTCGCTCCAGGTTCTCTGCGTAGGCCGTGACACCCGGCAACGGATAGAGCGACAGATTCCTATTCTTCAAACGCGCGATGCAGCGTTTCCGCGATTCTTCGAACGCGTGATACAGATTGCGTGCGATCCACGGGTTCTCGCGCAACATGTCCTTGCGCATCGCCATGATGTGCATGATCGGGTAGACGCCCGTGTCGGCGAAATACTGCTGCTCGACCTTGAGATAATCCGGGAACAGGCGCTCAACGTCGGGATGCTTCTGCAGGAAGACCTTGGGCTGGCGGGCGACCATGACGGCGTCGACCTCGCCGGTCGCCAACATGCCGCTTAACGTCTTGTCGGGCATCGGCGTTAGACGCAGGCCATTGGGCAAATCCAACTCGACCTTTTCGTCGCGCCCCGCCTCTTCGGTTCCCGCCTGATACCAATCGATGCTGGCCAACGGCACGCCGACGTCGTGCTCCAGCCAGCCACGCATATAGACGGTGGCGGTCTGCGCCCACTCGGAAACGCCGATTTTCTTACCGGCGAGATCCTTGGGGCTTTTGATGCCCGCCTTCTTGTTCACGTAGAACGAGGAGAATCGGAACATGCGCGAGACGTAGACCGGCAGGCCGATGATGTCGGCGTCCTCACGCGTGGCCTGGGCAATGAATTTGGCGAACGACAACTCCGACACCTGCCATTCGCGGTTGAGCGTGAACCGCGAAAAGATTTCGTGGATGTCCATCGTCAGCCAGGTAGTGTCGATCCCTTCGGCGCGCACGTCGCCGAGACGGAAATCCCGCACATGGTCGTAGTCCGTGGTGGCGACGGTGAGATGGACGTTGCGGCTCATAGCTCGATCAGCGGAGCCGCATCGTTGAGCGGTCGGCAACCGTCAGTCCCGGTCACCACCGTTTGAGCGACTGCCACGCCGCAATCCTTGCCGGTCAGGACAACGCGCAAGGCCATTGCGGCGTCACGCGCGAGAATATCTTTGCCCCCGGCACGGATAATCGGCAGTTCTTCGGCATCGAGGCCGATGCCGTGACCCAAGCCGTAACCCGCAGCAACTTGAGACAGTTTACCATCGCCCAAGCTTTTCTCAGCAGCCGCGGCAATGTCACCGGTTGCCGCACCGGTGCGAAGTGTTTTGCCCATCGCTGCGAGCGCACTCTTGGCGGCTACGTGCAAAGACTTCAATGCATCGGGTGCCACACCGAGCACAAACGTGCGCGCCGTCTCGGCCCAATAACGCTGCGATTCGACTGCGACAGAAATCATCACAGGATCGCCCTTTACCAAGGTGCGGTCATCGACCGGCCGTAACCCGATGGCCGTCTGCGAACCGCTAGCAACGAGATAGTGCGCATCCTCGGCAC
>CAIYRG010000083.1 GCA_903928515.1 uncultured Alphaproteobacteria bacterium
AGCCGCCCGCTAATCGTTTTAAGAGTGCCGCGCTATGCGCGGCGGGTGGCGATCTGGGAAATCTGCCGAGGCTTCTTCGCGGCGAAGCAGCGTAATCACAAAAGACTTCATGATGTGACGCCGCGCGAAACGCAGCTTGTGTAGGTCAAGCGCAGCTTTTTTAGCTCGCTATGCTCGTAAAAAAGCTAGCGCGTAACGGCGTGCCCTACAATTTCAGTGGCGTCCAAGAAATTGCTGGTCGATGTCGGCGTAAAAAGCCCGTGCTTTGTCGAGCGCCATGCTCATGCGCGCGCGGTCCGCGTCTTCCCGCGTGGCATAATCCTCAGCCAGAAAGCGGAAGCGTTTCACGGGTTGTCCGGTGCGTTCATCGGGAACGGTGACCTCGGAGACGGTCTCCAATTCTTCCAAACCCTGCATCACGGCGTGGCGGTAATGCGCAAAGCGATCATGCCGTTCGCGCCGTTGCGCGTCGGCGCGCGCCGTATTGGCCGCATCGAAATGCCGTAAGCGCCGCAGAATAGGCTCTCGGACGCGATAGAGAACCGCGGCGGCGCACAAAAAAACAAAAATGCCGATCAAGTTTTGCATGTTACCGCGTTAGGTAAATGAGGTTCCTTTAGCGATTGCAACTTCTTCCTTTGACAGCCCTTAGGAAAGCTCGCACTCTAAACGCGTCCTTTGGGGATGACAGCCGGTGCCTGGTGGCCCTCGGTACGAGGACGGGGTAGAGCGCATGAAGTCCGTATACGGAATTTTGGCTGCCGTCAGCCTTGTGGCTGTGGCGAACGCGGGATGTGCCGCGGTATCGGCCACGCTCCAGGATCAAATGGCGTCCACCATCAGCACCCACGACGATGCAGCTGTTTCCCAATCTGCAGCGTCCGCGCCGCAGATCGCGAGCGTGGAACCGCAGACCAAGTCGCCGCAAAAGGCCGTCGAAGTGACGCCGGCTGTCGGCAGCACGATGGCCTTGCGCGTCGTGTCGATGCCCGATGCGTCGTCGAAATCCATCACGCCGCGCTACGTCTACATGATGGAACCGGTGGCGAGCGAGGGCGACAATTCGAGCGCACCGCTCGCAGGTGTTGCCGTGAAGACCGTCGTCACCGAAGACACATCGCAAACCGTGACGATGGCCGACAACACGGCCGTGAACGCGCCCGCGCCGCAGCACATGGGCTTCGTCAAACATCTCTACTGGTTCCTCTCGGGCCGCTGATCGCGTCCCCGAAAGATTCACGGGTGCGTGTTGGTGCGCGAGGCATCGCGCAATCGGCAATGGTTTGGACCAAATATTTTGAGAAAAATCTAGGCCGCCGGGGCCGTGCCGGCGTCGCGCGCGCGCATGCCATGGCCGACTTTAAGATAGTCGATGCTCTGCATCTCCAACAGACGCGAGGCGGTACGGCGGAATGCGTCCGCTGAATCGCCGGAAAGGTGCAGATGATCGGGATCGGTTTCCGCCGAGCAGACCAGCTTCACTTTCTCGTCATAGAGCGTGTCGATCAGCAGCGTCAGGCGGCGCGCTTCGTTGCGGTTTTCCGGCGGGATGACCGGGATGCGGTCCACCATGATGGTGTGGAAATTGCGCGCCAGCGCCAGATAGTCGGCCGCACCCAGCGGCCGCTCGCAGAGTTCGGTGAAGGTGAAGCGCGCCACGCCCTTTGCGGCATGCGGAACGGCAAGCTTGCGGCCGAGCACCGTGATGGTCATCGGTTGACCCGACTCACTGTCGGTCAGTTTGCGCCAGGCCTTGTCCATCTTCGCGTCGGTCTCGGGCGAGAGCGGCGTCATGTAGAGATCAAGGCCCGCCATGCGGTTGAGGCGATAGTCGCGCTCGGAATCCAGATGGATCACATCCATGCGATCCTGGATCAGCGCGATGAACGGCATGAAAAGCTGGCGGTTAAGCCCGCCTTCGTAAAGCCGCGACGGCGCGGAGTTGGTGGTCAGCACGATCACAACGCCTTCGGTGAAAAGGCTCTCGAACAACCGGCCCAGGATCATGGCGTCGGCAACGTCGGTGACTTGAAATTCGTCGAAGCACAACAGCAACGCTTCGTCGCGTATGCGCCGCGCCACCGGCGGAATGGGATCGTCGCCCGCTTCCTTCACATATTCCGAGCGGCCAACCCGTTCACGCGCCGACAGTCTGCGCCATTCATGGATGCGCGAATGCGTCTCCATCATGAAGGCATTGAAATGGATGCGGCGCTTCGGCACCGAGGTGATGCTGTGGAAGAACAAATCCATCAGCATGGATTTGCCGCGCCCGACATCGCCGTGGATGTAGAGCCCGCGTGGCGTCTTCTTCTGCCCGCCCAGCAGCTTGCCGAAAATGTTGCCGCGCGCCTGCGGCTTGTAGGTGTCGAGCCGGCCCGCCAACGCGTTCAGCGATTCGGCAGCGCGCGCCTGCGCCGGGTCGCCCGTGATCTCACCGGTGGCGAGAAGGTCGCGATAATTCTCGAGGGGGCTCTTGGGCATTAACAGAGCGGCGTTTGGCCAGCCTCTTGGTGTTGCAAGATCACGCGGCGCGCTTGAGCAATTTGCGGTTGATCAGGCACTCGGCGATCTGAACTGCGTTCAGCGCCGCGCCTTTGCGCAGATTGTCGGCGACGCACCACAACGCGAGACCGTGCTCCACCGTCGGATCTTTGCGGATGCGGCTGATATAGGTCGCGTCTTCGCCCGCGGCGTCGACCGGCGTGACGTAGCCGCCGTCCTCGCGCTTGTCGACTACGAGGCAGCCCGGCGCTTCGCGCAAGATCGCGCGCGCCTTGTCGGCGGTGATCGGCTTTTCAAATTCCAAATTCACGCTTTCCGAATGGCCGATGAACACCGGCACGCGCACGCAGGTCGCGGTCACCTGAATATCGGGATCGAGAATTTTCTGCGTCTCGACCATCATCTTCCATTCTTCCTTGGTGAAGCCGGAATCCAGGAAGACGTCGATATGCGGAATGACGTTGTAGGCAATTTGCTTGGTGAACTTCGTTCTCTCGATCGCGTCGGCGACGAACACCGCGCGCGTCTGACGAAACAACTCGTCCATGCCCTCTTTGCCGGCGCCGGAAACCGATTGATAGGTCGAAACCACCACGCGCTTGATCGTCGCGTAATCGTGCAACGGCTTCAGCGCGACGACGAGCTGGGCTGTCGAGCAGTTCGGGTTGGCGATGATGCCCTTCTTGATATCGGTGTCGAGCACATGCGCGTTCACTTCCGGCACGACCAGCGGCACTTCGCGGTCCATGCGCCAGAAGGAGGAGTTGTCGATCACCATCACGCCTTGGGCCGCGATCTTCGGCGCCCATTCCTTGGCAACCGTTGAGCCGGCCGACATCAGGCAGATGTCCGTGCCTTTGAAATCGTAATGCTCAAGGGACTTCACCTTCAGGATGTGATCACCGAAGGAGACTTCCGTGCCAACCGAGCGGCTGGAGGCAAGAGCGACGACTTCGCTGATCGGGAATTTGCGTTCATCGAGAACGCTCAACATTTCCCGTCCGACAGTGCCGGTCGCGCCGATAACGGCGACCTTATACGACATGACATCTTCTCCGATGTGTCCGGTATGATCCGGTCGCGCAGGGGCGGTTGACGAAAGTTCCGTCCAAGCCCCCGCGCGGGGGCGCACACATACTGCAATGCGGCGTGCAGGAAAAGTGCGGAAAATCGATACGAACCGTATTTGGTCAGCATTTTCCAAGTGTTTCCGCGCGGCATTTTTGCGCCATTAACGACAAAACCTTCTAGCCGGGGTCTGCTGCGTGTTAGGCTGTTAGGATCGTCGTTAAGGGCGTGAACCAAGACATTGGCTCACGAAAAACGGGCCGGCGTCGCAATAGGATGCCGGGCAGGGGAGTGAGACCGCATGCACGCAAGATTGCTGGCGAAATCCCTGAGAATCGGCAGTTTCGCGCTGACGTTTTCGTGTGCCGCCGTTCCGGTTTGGGCTGCCGCGAGCACCTCGTGCGCGCGCCCGGCGGATGTGACGGCGTTACAATCGGTCGACGTGCAGCAGCAATTGATGGTCTCGGCCCTGGATTGCGAAGAGCTGGCGCGCTTCAACACCTATCAGACGCAGTTCCATAAGGATTTGCTGGCCAACGATACGGCGCTGATGAGCTTCATGCGGCGCGTGAAGGGCTCGGCTGGAACGGCCGAGTATCACGCCTACAAGACGCGCGCGGCCAATGACGCGCAGCTTCGCTATATCGCCGATCCGCTTGGTTATTGCGCCAACGCCAAGGCCGCACTCGACCAGGCGCTGGACCCCGCCAACAAACCGGTTCTGGCGGTTTTCGTTTCGGCTCAGCCGGTCATCGAAAGCAACACCTTCTCCACCTGCGAAATTCAATTGGCGGGCAACATCGTATCCAGCGCGCCGCGCGTGGTGCCGATCCCGGTTTGGAAGGCTTCATTGGATACGCCGGATGCCCCGGATGCCGGCAGCGGCGCACCGGGTTCCCCGGATGTTGCTCCGGTTACGCCTGCAACGCAGGGCTCGATCGCGCCCGCCCAACAGACGGCGGCGATGCCGGCCAACAATCTCAAAGGCGCCCAGAACTAAGTTCGGGCGATTCACGGTATTCGAAAAAGGCGGCTCTTACGGGCCGCCTTTTTCCTTGCGCATACGTGATCGGATGCGTGCCGGATTAGAGATTTGGGCAAAGAAAAAGGGCGGGTCTTTCGACCCGCCCTTCTTATTCTTTACGGCGATGATTAGCCGTTCAGATCGATAACCGCGCGACGATTTTGCGGCTCGCGAACGCCCGGACCCGTCGGGACCAGCGGTTCGGCGAAGTTCTTACCAACCGTCGAGACGCTACCGGCACCCAGACCGAGGCGAACCAGTTCGGCTTTAACCGAAGCAGCGCGACGTTCAGACAGCGCCTGGTTGTAGGCCTTGGAACCGACGGTGTCGGTGTGGCCGGTGACCAGGATGCGGACCGCACCCGTCTTCTGAGCCGTCGAAGCAGCCTGAGCCACGACCTGCTGCGCTTCAGCCGTCAGGTTCGACTTATCAAAGTCGAAGAAGACGATGAACGTCTTCACAGCCGGCGGAGGCGGCGGCGGAGGCGGCGGGGGAGGCGGCGGAGGCGGCGGGGGAGGCGGCGGCGGGGGCGGTGGAGGCGGCGGCGGCGGCGCAGCCGGCGTATCCAAGAACCAACGCAGATCCAACATCACGACGTTCTGGTTCAGGTTCGAGGCATTCACCGAACCATTCACGAGAGTCTTCGGACCGGTTTTCGCAACGCCGCCGAACGACGTGTCCTGGATGCCGCGATAGCGATAGTCGAGTTCGAGATCGATCTGGTCGCTGGCATGCAGGGTCAAGCCCGCGATGCCCTGATAGGCGAATTCACCCGAATCGCCATGAATGACTTCTTGGCCCGGCGCCGTGACGCCGGCATTGACCTTCGCATAACCCGCACCGCCACCGATGGTGAGGGCGATGTTGTTGAACAGCGGGATATCGTACTCAATGTTGCCGAGGATCAGCGACGTCGAAACGCCACCAGTCGCGCCCGCGTTGTTGAGCTTGAAGTCGGCTCCGCCGCCTTCAAGTTCGATGCGCCAGCCGCTTGGGAACTCATAACCACCCACGCCGGCATAACCGATCGCGTCCTTGAATTTCTCTTTGGCGGAAAGCGCGGGAAGCGGCGATGCGTTATCGATATTGATATCGCTCTGCTGCACCCAGCCCAGGTCGACGCCCAGGTAGTGTCCCTCGCCGGCCTGCGCCGACGCGGTCATTGCCAACGCTGCAGCGCCGGCAAGGAATACGGTCCGAATTTTCATGCTTCACCCTCTTTGGTCAGCGACGTGAGCGGGCTTAACGGGCCGCCCGCACAAAAACGATCAAAAAATGCATTACGCCCGACGAACGTAAGCCTCGACGCTAACTCATATGGAACTAAAACGCTCCCCTAATAAGCGCATTTGATGAAGGCCTGTGGCGCAATAGCCACAATGGGTTAGATGTCACATGCGTTGGTTGGGTTTAGGCTCGCCAAGAAGGCGTACCGGCCTGGTAAAAGTGCAAATTGGTGTGCTTTAGGGGCCACTTCGAGCCCTCGGATGATCTCTTCCCGAGGGGCGACGTGAAAAAGTCGCAGCCAGGCCCGCAGCAATCGGGCGGCCGGCGGCCACAAACCCGCCAAATCCCCGAAGTCCACAATGTGAATGCGTCCTTCAGGATTCACGGCCTGCCCCGCCGCCTTCAAGGCGCCGCGCCAGTCCGGGATCATGGACAGACTGTAAGGAAAGAGGGCGCGATCGAACGGCGCGTCACGGCCGAACAGGGCCGGCGTCATTTCTTCGGCATAACCTTCGGCCAACACGATCCGGTCTTCCAAGCCGTGGCGGCGGACAGACTCCCGAGCGGTGCTCAACATTTCGGCCGAGGCATCCAGCCCGTAGAGCCGGACACCCGGATAGCGTTTGGCGATGTGGATGAGATTGCGGGCGGTGCCGCAGCCGACCTCCACCACATGCTCGTGCGATGCCAGCGCCAGTTCGCGGATCATCCGGTCGCGGCCGAGCAGATAGTATTTCCGGGTCAGATTGTAGATGTGCCGCTGATGCCGATAGACGTGGTCCATCAGCGCCGCATGACCGCTTTCGTTGTGCACTGCGGTTGAGTTGTGCGCTGCGGTGGCCATGGGCGAATCCTAAGACGGTTTGCGCCGCACATAAATGTGGAAGCCGCCATAGATCGAGGAGCGGTCGCGCGCATGTCCAGCGCGGCTTTCCTCTTCCAGATAGTCCCACGGGGCCAGCAGTGCTTCCGGCAATTTCTTCGGCAGCGGCGAATGTTCGCCGGCGGTGCGGAAGATCACGCGCGCGTCTTGCGCATCCGCCGTGCGGTCGATTTGCGTCCACAGCGCGGTCATCTGTTCGGCGCTCATCCAATCCTGCGCGTCGAGCAACACGTAGCGATGCAGCGAGCGCGCCGGTTGGCGTGCGAGGAAATCGGTCATCGAGGCGTGATGCACTTCCACGCGATCGGCGCGCGATTTCACGAGATCGTATGTGTCTTCGCGCAAATACGCGGGAACGGCATTCTTGCCGACCACGTCGTAACCGCGGCCAAAGGCCTGCCAGGCGAAATAGTTTTCGGTGATCGGAAAATCGCAGGCGAGGCGTTCCACGCGCTCGCGCAGCGTCGCGACGGGATTGCCATCCGATGCCGCCGCGACCAACTCGTCATATTGCGCGGGCGGAATGCCCAATCCGTAATAGGAAACCGGCATGCGCGAGAGGAAGCGCACCATCTTGTTGTCGAACAACGGCGCGATGACGCGATCGAAGGCGAGACGCTGTTCTTCCGGTGTCTTGGCCGACAGCACGTCTTGCAAGCGTTTGCCGTTGAGTTTCGCCACGGCATGCAGCACGCCGATGAAGCGGCCGAGCAAACCGTAACGATAGAGATTGCGCGCGAACATGTTGATGCGGCGGCCGCGCAGCGGAATGCGGTGTTCCCAATAGTCGCGCGTTTCACGATCCAACCGGCCGGCGAGGAAATCGTCGAAGGCGGTACGGTTGGCGCGGCCCTTGGCTACGCCGAAGAAATTGAAGAAGGCGTTGTAATCGGGGAGATGCGCCAGCGCTTGGAGCTTCAACTTCGTCAACGCGACATGATTGGGGTTGAGATCGACGGCGATGACGCGCGCGGGGCCTGCCACGAGATAGTTGAGAACATTGCAGCCGCCCGAAGCGATGGTGATCAAGCGATGCTGATCCCCAAGCGCCAGCGCATCGAGATCGACCGCGGGATCTTCCCAGATCTGATTGTAGACGAAGCCCTTGAACATCAGGGTGAAGAGCCGCTCCAGCATGCCACGTTTTGTGGTTGCAGGACGCTGATGTGCGGCGCGGTCGAGAAGGGCATTGCCCATCGAAGGAACTCCGTTTGGCCCGTAACGATCGGCCACAATCTTAAACCGGTCGGTATTGAGATCAGTCTTTTCTGGCGATCCGCAGCCGAATGCAAATACGCCCGCGTGTGATTCTTTTTCCAATCTTTTTTGACGGCAACACATGACATTACGGTGACGCGGGTGCGCGGCAAACCCTTGCGGCCTGCGAAGGGGCTGTCTAAGCAGTTCACCATGGTTCCCGTAGACGCCCTATTGCAGCTTTTGGACCTCGAAACGATCGGGTCCGACGTGTTTCGCGGCACATCGCCTCAGGACGGCCGCAAACGCATTTTCGGCGGACAGGTTCTGGGCCAAGCGCTGATCGCGGCCGAGCGCACGGTGGAAGGCCGCGACTGCCATTCGCTGCATGCCTATTTTTTGCGAGCGGGCATTCCCTCGATCCCGATCATCTATGAGGTGGAGCGTTCGCGCGACGGCGGAACCTTCACCGCGCGGCGCGTGGTGGCCAAGCAGGATGGCAAAATCATCTTCACCCTAGCGGCTTCGTTTCAAGTTCCCGAGCTGGGTTTTGAACACCAAGCGCCGATGCCATCCGTACCCGATCCCGAAAGCCTGCAAACCGACCGCGCCCTGCGCCAGACCGTGGCCGCCGGCCTGCCGGATTATCTCCGCGCCTGGCTCACCCGTGAACGCCCGATAGAAATCCGTCCCGTCGAGCCGATCGGTCACTATTTGCAAAAAGCCGTCGATGGGTACCGGCAGGAAACATTCCCGCCGAAGCTCACGTTGTGGCTGCGCACCACGGGCAAGCTGCCCGACGATCCGGCGCTGCACCGCGCGATCATCGCCTACGCGTCGGATCTGTCGATCATCGCCTCGTCGCTAATGCCGCATGGCGTGATGCTGGGTTCGAAAGAAATGCAGACGGCGAGCCTTGATCATGCGCTGTGGTTTCATCGTCCGGTGCGCGCCGACGCGTGGTTTCTACATGCGCAGGAAAGCCCGTCGGCGAGCGGCGGGCGTGGTTTCAATCGCGGTTTGATCTATACGCGCGATGGAAAATTGGCGGCCTCTGTGTGCCAGGAAGGCCTGATCCGCCGCCGCGACGGCGATTCCGCGCCGAGCTGAGTTGAATTCTAGCGCCGGGGTTCGGTGGCCGCGGCGACATCGGCCGCGACATCGTTCAGCGTGAAAATGGCTTCGCGCAAATCGGCGTCCACGCCCCGTTTGCGGCGCGAGGCTGTCACATGTTCCGCGACGTGATTGAGGCGGCCGATGGCATCGGCCAACCCTGCGCTCAACGTCCCAAGATCGCCGCCGTCAAAACGCTCGCGCATCTGGGTTGCAGATTCCAGCGCTTCCAATTCCGAGATGAGGCCTTCGAGCGTCACGCGCTCACCGGATTCGTTCTTTGGCGACTTTTTCTCTTGCGGCTTGGCGGCGATGGGCAACGCCGTCCATTGCGGATGCTGTTCGGTGTGTGCATGCTGGCCGCGGCTCTCAACGCGGCTAAGGGCCTCCGACAGCCTTGTGGCGGCGTCGCGCAAAGCGCGCTCGGCATCGCTCTTTCCCAGATGGGGTTGCGGCTTGGCTTCGAGCGCCTGCATCTTTGCGATTTTGCGGCTCACGGCTTCTTGCGCAAGCGCTGCAGATTCCGCGGCGGTGCGCGCGGCGCGTGCCGCTTCGAGGCTGGCGGCTTGGATTTGATCGCGTGACTGCGCCGCTTCACCGGTGAGTTTCGCCAGCCGGATTTCCAACTGCACGGCGCTGCGCATCATATTATCGACGACACGCAGGAACGCATCGGTTGAGGCCGGCTCCTGCGCGGGTTTTGTTTCGGCCTTCGGTGCCGCCGTCTCTTTTGAACGCAAGCGGTCGAAGCTGCGCGCCAGGGCGCCGATCTCGTCCTCGCGTTCCAAGCCCCACAAATGGGCGGCGATATCGCCGTTGGCGATGCGCTCGGCGGAGATGCGCAAGGTTTGCAAGGGCAGGGTCAATTTTTTGCGGATCAGCCAGGCGAAGAAGAACAGCGCGATCGAGACCGCAATCAACACGCTCACCGACACGCTTTGCGCAGCGGCCAAGGCACGCGACAGCGAATCCATCTCGGCGCGGCGCGCGGCCTCTTCGGCGGCGTTTGTCTGCCGCTCCAAAATGTCGAAGGCGCGCTCCATCGTGGTGATCGTGGGCGTCTCGCTTTGCGCGGCGTCGCGCCGGGGCTCCAATCCCGCAGCGGCCGAGAATGGCGCCATCAGGTTCAGAAGGTCGCCGGCGACGGCGCGGTCGTCATCGGTTTCTGCGGCGCGTGCGAATTCCACCTGAGCGGCCTTTGCGGCATCAAAGCGGCGGCGCAAATTCTGCTGCAGCGTGTTTTCGCCTGTCACAAGATAGGCACGGTAGTCCTTCAGAAACGCGCTGTAGCCGAGTTCGTCGGTGATGGCGTGCGCCGCGCGCAGCCGAACAAGCGGCGCGGCGGCAGGATTGGTGAGGCCGCTTTGCAGCGCGCCGGAGAACCCGAACGCAAACGCGCCGCCGACGATGGCGCAGCCAATGGCAAAGACCGCCGCCCAGATGGTTTGGCGCTGTGCCGTGCGAAACGATTGCAAGCGCGCTTGCGCCATTGCCGGAATGCCGCCCTCTGGCCGATCGCGATCCACGGCGTACGAAAAGTGCGGCCTAGCGAATCGCGATTCAGCGGGCAAAGAATATAGAAATTCGCGGTTTTTGGCGCGTAGGTGCGCCGCGCCGGCGGGTTATCCCCGGTTTAGCTTGCGCTGCGCGTCACCGTCACGCCTTGGCGCGGGTGCGAATAGAACGTGTCGGTCATGTTGATACTGCCATAGACGGCTTGGCCCGCCGGTGAAGCATAGGTGTACGTCACCTCGGCCATGATGATGCTGCCGCCTGAGCCCGAGGTGACCAGGCCGGTCGGGATCGACACGGTGCTGCCGACCGAACGCGCGGTCGCGCTGCAATTGCGCTTGATGAATCGTACCGGTCACGTCGGTGGCAAGCGCTGCGGCGCTTCCATCGGCGGGCGGTGTGAAGATTTCCGGCGGCTTGGAATTTTCTTTGGCCTTCGGAACGTTCGCCAAATCTTTCACGTCAGGCGTTGCCGTTGCGCAGCCTGACAGCGCAAAGCCCATCGCGATCACAGCGAGTGCGCTGACAAGATCGTTCCGAAGATTGGCGCGACGTGTTTTTGGCGTGGTCATACGGCCATTCCCGAAAGCCACGACCCGCCCCATGGCGGCATCCGGCTTCTTCAGCGGAAGAATGGACAAAAGTCGGTCAACAAATGCTTAAGCGCATTGCCACCCATAAGCTTTTTTGGCGTTATCACCCGCGAAACTTGGCCGTCTTACACTCCGTTTACACGGGCCACACGTCACGAAACCGCCCAATATCATGCTCTAGGATGGGCTATGAAGCTTCCCATTCCCAAGATGTTTACTGGGCCCAAGAACCGCTCCGGGCTTTTGTGGGCCGCGCTCGCCATGGGCGCGGCGGTGGTTAGCATTGCGTTAATGGTTTTGTTCGGAGGCAATGGGGCAAATTCCGACAGTCCCGAGCACGTCTCGTTCCAAATCTCGGCGGGTTCCACCAGCGGCACCTATTTTCCCTTGGGCGAGTTCATCGCCGCCCTTCTCAGCCATCCACCGGGCGTGGGGCGCTGCGAAGCCGCCGGTATGTGCGGCCCTGCGGGCTTGATCGTGAACGCGCGCACCACGCAGGGCTCGATTGAGAATTTGCGTGACGTTGATGCCGGCACCAGCAATTCGGGCTTCGCGCAGGCCGATGTCGTGGCCGACGCCATGGCCGGGCGCGGCCCGTTCGCCAAGACGGGCCGCACGCGCCAAATCCGCTTGATCGCCGAATTGTACCCGGAAGCGATGCATGTGGTGGCGGCGCATGGCGCCGGACTGCTGTCGATTGGAGACTTGCGCGGCAAGCGCGTGTCGCTCTCCACCGAAGGCTCCGGAACGATCGTAGCGGCGCGCGCGGTGCTCGCGGCCTATGGCCTGTCCGAGCGTCGCATCGTGCCGGTGTACCAATCGCCGGATCGCGCGGCGGAATTGCTGCAAGCCGGCAAGCTGGATGCGTTCTTCTTTGTCGGCGGCGCACCGGTGCGGCTGGTGCAGGATCTGCTCGAACATGGCGATGCGGTGTTGCTGCCGATCGACGGTGCGGGCCGCGACAGACTGTTGGCTGCGGAGCCTACGTTCTCGCCCTATCTCATTCCGCAAAGCATCTATTCGGGCTCGCCATCTGTGGAAACGGTTTCCATCGGCGCGTTGTGGTTCACCAACGCGAAAGAGCCCGAAGATTTGATTTATGCGATGACGAAGGCGCTCTACAATCCGGCCAATCGCCAACAGATCGATGACGCTTTTCCCGGCAACCACTGGATCATGCTGAACAGCGCCACAAAGGATCTTGTGGCGCCGTTTCATCCCGGTGCGGCGCGCTATTTCCGCGAAGCGGGAATCATGGCGCCGAAAGATTCCGACGAGAAAAGATAACCGACGTTCCGGCCCTCTCTACAAAGCGCCGTCTCCCAATATCTAAGCTCCGTCATGGCCCACCTAGTGTGGGCCACCCGGTTGAGCATTGGGCGGATACTCTCAGAGCAAGCAATATCGAAGGCGCAGGGTGTGTGTTCTGCAGATGTTTTCGCAGCGTCGCCTGGGTGGCCCACATTCGCGGGCCATGATGGAGGAGGTGGTGTTCAAGCCTACGGTTTATTCCTTCATCGCGGCTGCCCGCCATTCCTGCATCGCAGGCAATGCGAGAATACGCTTGCAATAGGCATCCGACGCTGATGGCACGGTGATGCCGTAGGTTTCAAAGCGCGACACGACCGGTGCGTAGAACGCATCCGCAATCGAGAACGCACCGTACAGAAATCCGCCGCGCGTGCCCGAGCCTGAAAGTCCGCCAAAGCGCGTCAGCGCGCCGGCCCAAATTTCCACGATGCGCACGATCTGTTTCTGCGTGTTGTCGTCCAGCTCGGGCTTCGGGAGGTTGCGGCCGAAATCCATCGGCAAATGGCGCCGCACATCGGCAAAGCCCGCGTGCATTTCCGCCGTGATGCTGCGGGCATGTGCCCGCGCTTGGGGCTGTTCCGGCCAGAGATGTTTTTCCGGATGGCGTTCGGCGAGCGTTTCGCACACGGCGAGTGAATCCCACACGGTGAAGGGGGCCTTGCCGTCGTCGATCTTTAGCGCGGGAACCTTCCCCGATTCGGAATGCGGAAAAATGCGCTCGGGCGTATCGGTCTGGCGCAATGTGATCAGGGTCTCATCGAACGGCAAACCAGCCATCTTCATCAACAGCCACGGCCTGAGGCTCCACGAGGAATAGCGCTTGGTTCCCAGGATCAGCGAGTAGCTATCTGCCATGAAAAAGCCGGTTCGGGTTGCGGGCTGCGTTAAGCATTTCTATCCTAGGCTCGCGCCCGCCGAAACACACTTTGCAACCACCGGCGTCTGACAGGTATCGCATGGATTCGCTCTTCATCTCGCAAGGCAACGCTTCGCGCGCGCTTCCCCTTCACGCCACCACATCGCGCGGGCTGGAACGGTTTTTGGCCGCGCGCACGGCAGATGAAGCGCGCTGGTTGCGCTCGGTTGGGTTTCGCGGGGGCGAAGGCGAATTGGTTTTGCTGCCTGCCAATGGCGCCGCGCTGGCCGGCGCGGTTCTGGGATTGGGGCAGGGGCGCGATCCGCTGGCGCTGGCCTTGTTCTCCGAACGACTCCCGGCAGGCGACTATGAGCTGAAGGATGTGCCGGAACAATTCGGCGGCGCACGCGCCGCGCTTGCCT
Organism: uncultured Alphaproteobacteria bacterium; assembly: GCA_903928515.1. Taxonomy (GTDB): domain Bacteria; phylum Pseudomonadota; class Alphaproteobacteria; order Micropepsales; family Micropepsaceae; genus CAIYRG01. The sequence continues at coordinate 13,712 of CAIYRG010000083.1, forward strand.
GGCTGCTCGGCACCTATGCCTTCGATCGCTATCGCAAGCCCTCAACGCGCGAGCACCCGAAGCTTGTTCTGCCTGAAGGCGTGAATGGCGATGCGATAGAGCGCGCAGCGCGCGCCGTGTTCCTGGCGCGCGATCTCATCAACACACCCGCCAACGATTTGGGGCCTGCCGAATTGGAAGATGCTGCGCGCAAAGTCGCGGACGCGCATGATGCGAAGTTGCGTGTGGTCACGGGCGAAGATTTGCTCAAACAAAATTATCCGCTGATCCACGCCGTCGGCATGGCGAGCCCGCGTGCGCCCCGTTTGATTGATTTTACCTGGGGCGATGCAGCAGCACCGAAGGTCACGCTGGTCGGCAAAGGCGTGTGCTTCGACACTGGCGGCCTCGATCTCAAGCCATCGTCGGGCATGTTGACGATGAAGAAGGACATGGGCGGTGCGGCCTGCATGCTGGGTCTGGCGCAAGCCATCATGGACGCGAAGCTGCGCCTGCGGCTGCGCGTGATGATCCCGGCGGTCGAAAACAGCGTCGGCGGAAACGCCTTCCGCCCTGGCGACGTGTTTCCCAGCCGCAAAGGCCTGAATGTCGAAATCGGCAACACCGATGCGGAAGGCCGTCTCATCCTGGCGGATGCTTTGGCGGATGCCGATACGGAAAATCCTGAACTTCTGTTCTGCATGGCGACGCTCACCGGTGCCGCGCGCGTGGCCACCGGCATGGAAATTCCCCCCTTCTTCACCGACGATGAAACGCTCGCCGCCGATTTGATGCGCCACGGCACGGCGCAGCACGATCCGCTGTGGCGTCTGCCGTTGTGGCGCGGCTATGAGCCGACGGTGGATTCCAGCATCGCGGATGTGAACAACGCGCCGGAATATGGTTTGGCCGGTGCGATCACCGCCGCACTCTTCCTCAATCGCTTCGTCACGAGCCCAAGCTTCACCCATTTCGACATTCCGGCCTGGACCGACCGGCCCAAGCCCGGACGCCGCAAAGGCGCGGAAGCCAACTGCGTGCGCACGCTTCTGGCGTTGCTGTCCGAGCGTTACCCTGCGGCGCAGTCGTGAAGGCGCTCGATCCGCGCATCACGCCGGCGCGCCCCGATGTCGCGGCCGAGCATCTCAAAGGCCAAGTGAAGGCTGCGCGCTATGCGCAAGGGCGCCTGTTGCAGGTGACACGCGGGCACATCGCGCTGGCGCGCGAGCCCGCGCGTGATGCGCCGATGGAAACCGAATTGCGGTTTGGCGAAGGCTTCACCGCCTATGACGAGAAAGACGGTTGGCTGTGGGGCCAATCGGCTGTCGACAATTATGTCGGCTATGCGCGCGAAGATGCGTTCATGTCGGGCGACAGGCCCGCGCCGTCGCATCGCGTCTCCTCGCTCGCAACGCCGCTTCTTCCCATGCCCGATGTGACGCAGCGTGCCCCGCGCGACCTTCTGCCGATGAACGCGCGCGTCACCGTGATCGGTGAGGAAGGTAAGTTTGCCCGCCTCGCTGAAGGCTATGTGTTCTCGGGTCATCTGGTGCCGTTGAGCCACCGCGAAACCGATTGGGTGTCGGTCGCCGAGCGTTACATCGGCATTCCCTATGTTTGGGGCGGTCTCACCGTCGATGGTCTCGATTGCTCGGGCCTTGTGCAGAACGCGCTCGCCGCCGGTGGCATCAGCGCCTTGCGCGATGCCGACATGATGGAGTCCTCATTGGGCCGCGCCGTGCCGGTGTCGCCGATGCTCTCAGGCCTGGCGCGCGGCGATCTGATTTTCTGGAAGGGGCATGTCGGCGTGATGCTGGATGCGATGAACCTGCTGCACGCCAACGGCTTTCACATGCAGGTGGCGAAAGAGCCGTTGCGCGTCGCGGTGGCACGCATCCAGGAAATGGATGGCACACCTATCCGCACCATCAAGCGGATGTAGTGCGATACCGATTTGTCATGCCCGCGAAGGCGGGCATCCAGGATTAATTGCCGACGTTACAAAAGGACGCCTGGATTCCCGCCTTCGCGGGAATGACAGCGCTGATACGTGAACTGCTGCAGATGGCGCGCTAAGAAAAACCCCGCCGGTGAGGGCGGGGTTTTGCAAACAATTGCTGTCGCGGAAGATTACTTCTTCGGCGCTTCCGGTGCGCCGGCCTTGCCATCCGCGGCAGGCTTCGCGTCGCCACCGGCAGCAGCGGGTGCGGCTCCCGGAGCGGCGGCAGGTGTTTCGGCTTTCGGTACCGGCGGCGGGATCGGCGCCGGGCTGTCGGCCCAGGTGCGCATGTAGGCGATCAAATTGATGCGGTCTTGCGCCTTCGGCAGGCCGACGAACGCCATCTTGTTGCCCGGAATCCAACGCGCGGGCGAACGGAGGTAATGGAACAGCTCGTCATACGTCCACATGCCGCCCTTGTTCTTCATCGCGGCCGAGTAGCTGAAGCCAGCTTGGCTGCCGCGCGGACGGTTCACGATGCCCCATTGGTTCGGGCCGATCTTGTTCTCGCCACCTTTATCCCAGGTGTGGCACTGGGCGCAGCGCTTGGCGACGTCCGTACCGGCGGCCACGTCGGCAGTCGGAATCACGGCCGCCCAATCGGGGGCCTCTTCTTCCTTCTGTGCGGCGGCACCAGCACCGGCGCCCGCGCCGGCTTCTTCGACGCCTTCGACGACATAGGCCTGCTTCTCAAGCGGCGGAACATAGAAGACGGCTTCGGTGCCGATCTTGACCACCATGACGAACAGCGCTGTGCCCAGCACTGCACCGGCGATCTTGTTCCACTCAAAGGAATCCATCAGCTTGGCTCCGAAAACACGCAGGTCCCACCCACCCGCAAATCAAGGCGATAGCGGGCCAATTCGGGGGGGACATTACAAGCCCGACCCATTGCGTCATTGCGGCGAAGCGTCGCAACTGGCTTTGCGATAGAAAGACCAAATGAGCACGCCGAACCCCATGTCTGAGCCCCGTTCCCCAGCCCGCTCCGTTGTCGTCATTCCGGCCCGCATGGCGTCCACGCGCCTGCCGGGAAAGCCGCTCGCCGATATCGCAGGCGTTTCCATGATCGTGCGTGTCTGGCGCCAGGCGGTGAAAGCCGGGGTGGGGCCCGTGGTGGTCGCAGCCGGGGACGACGTGATCGCTGCGGCAATCGAGCGCGCGGGTGGGCACGCGATTCTCACCGATCCCGATCTGCCCTCGGGCTCGGACCGCGTCCATGCGGCGCTGAACGAATTCGATCCTGAACGGCGTTACGATTCGGTCGTCAATCTGCAGGGCGATCTGCCGGCACTCGATCCGGACACGGTGCGCGCGGTTGCCGAATTGTTGTTCGACAGCCATGCCGATATCGCCACGCTGGCCGCGCCCATCGACGATCCGGCCGACAACGACAACCCCGCCGTGGTGAAGCCCGTCATCGCCTGGGATGCAGATGGAAAGCGCGGCCGTGCTTTGTATTTCACACGCGCCCGTGCGCCATGGGGCGAAGGTCCGCTGTTTCACCATATCGGCATCTATGCCTATCGCCGCGCGAGCCTCGCGCGCTTTGTCTCGCTGCCGCCATCGCCCTTAGAGACGCGCGAGAAGCTCGAACAATTGCGCGCGCTGGAAGCGGGCATGAACATCCAGGTTGCGCGCGTTGACGCGGTGCCGCTCTCCGTTGACACTCCGGCCGATCTTGAAAAGGCCAGAAAGCTGTTGTCGTGACCGATCTGATTGCCCGCGCCAAACGTGCCGCGTTCCAAGGCGAGCCCGGTTCCTATTCGCACCTGGCGGTGCGCGAGGCGTTGCCCCATTGCGAGGCCGTGCCGCAGCCGACGTTTGAACATGCCTTCGCCGCGTTGGCCGAAGGCCGCGTCGATCTGGCGCTCATTCCGGTGGAAAATTCGCTGCACGGGCGCATCACCGACATCCATCACATCCTGCCCAATGCCTCGGTGTTTATTCTGGGCGAGCACTTCCTGCGCGTGCGTCATCAACTGATGGCCGTGAAGGGCGCGAAGTTGTCTGACATCACATCGGTGGTGAGCCAGGAGCCCGCTCTAGGCCAGGTGCGCAATATCATCCGCGACATGAAGCTGACGCCGGTGCTGTGGGCCGATACGGCCGGCGCTGCGCGCCATGTGGCGGCGGTGAAGGACAAAACGCTGGCGGCGGTGGCCTCATCCTTGGCGGCGGAAATTCACGGGCTCGAGATTTTGAAGGCCGATGTGGAAGACGCCAGCCACAACGTGACGCGGTTTTTGATTCTGTCGCGCGAGCCGCAAGAGGCCAAGCAGGGGGCGGGTCCGATCATCACGACCTTCCTGTTCCGTGTACGGAACGTCCCGGCGGCGCTCTATAAGGCGCTGGGCGGCTTTGCCACCAACGGCGTGAACATGACGAAGCTGGAGAGCTATCAGTTGGAGGGCTCGTTCAACGCCACGCAATTCTTCGCCGATATCGATGGCCACCCGGAAGATGCCAATGTGCGTCTGGCGCTGGAAGAGCTGCAATTCTTCACATCGTCCGTGAAGATCCTGGGCGCCTACCCGGCAAGCCCGTTCCGTCAGACGCTCAAAGGCTAACACCACTCTCACCATGGCCGGGCTTAACCCGGCCACCCAGCAGGCGCGCAGTCCTGCGCGCCAATAAACTTTTGCGCTCGCGGACGCTCACTCACTGGGTGGCCGCCTCAAGGGCGGCCATGGTGGAGAGATTTATTTCGCTTCAGCCCAATTGCGGATCAAATGATGTGCAATCGCCTGGCGTTGCGGAATTTCCACGCCTTCCATTTTCTCGCCTGCCAGCAACCGCAACACGGTTGCGCGATCGAACCAGCGCGCGGCTTCGATCTCAACGCCGTCCACTTTAAAATCGCGCGACAGCGCTTCGGCATAACAGCCGATCATCACGGACGCCGGAAACGGCCAGGGCTGCGTTGCGAAATATCGCACTTCGCCAACACGCAAATGCACCTCTTCGAAAATCTCGCGCCGCACGGCCTCTTCGAAACTTTCGCCCGGCTCCACGAAACCGGCCAGCGTCGAATACCGGTTGGCCGGAAAGCGCGTGTTGTGCGCCAGCAGACAGGAATCACCATAGGTGGCCAGCATGATCACCGCCGGATCGGTGCGCGGAAAATGGTCCGCGCCGCAATCCGGGCACGAGCGCTTGTAACCGGCTTCTGCCGAAACCGTTGCCTTGCCGCATACCGAGCAGAACGGGTGGCGCTCATGCCAGCTCAGCAGTGCCTTGGCTTGCCCCATGATGGCGACATGTTCGAACGGCAAGGCGCTGGCCGCGGCGCGGCCCTCGCGCGGATGGCCGAGCTTGGGCAACACCGCACCCACAGGCTCGGGCAGTGCCGAAATATCGCGCGCAAAATAGGCCGCGCCGGAATCATCCAACCCTAAGAAAATCTCCTGCGCGGAGTCGGGGCCGAGCGCGCCTGCGGCCTTCGCATCCACCAGCAACAGCTGGGTGGATTTCGTCCCCTCCGCGCCTTCCAGAACAGGCTGTGATTTCCACATCAGCATGAATCGGCTGCGGACATCGTTGCGGGTGCTCGCCAACCAATCCGTGTCGGTGCGCTTGTCGGAGGCGCGGTCGAGCGGGTTGCCGGTGAAGGGGATGGGATCAGTCGGACGCATGGAACCTCTGGCTTGAGCTGCGCGAGAGTAGCGCAGGCGCTGCGAGTAAGCCCAATGTGCGGGAATGGCGCACAAAAGTGCCTGCCAAACCGGCACAAAACCCAGATATCCACAAGGTGCTGGCCGGCCCCATTCTCGCTCTTGCCTGAGGGGCTTTTCACGTCGATATAGTGCCTCGGGAGGTTGGCGGCGGACGAAGTCCTCGCGAACCCGGTCAGGTCCGGAAGGAAGCAGCCGCAACGAGTTTCGCTTCGGGTCGAAGTCAGCCTCCCACCTATTGCATTCGCGCCTTTTGAGAACCATCCGATGGCCGAGAGCGACACACCCGAACCTGGTTTTGGTTTCCCGGCTCCTGCCGCAGCCGAGCCCTATCGCGTTCTGGCGCGCAAATACCGGCCGCAGAATTTTACCGGGCTGATCGGGCAAGACGCGCTGGTGCAGACGCTGCGCAATGCCTTCGCCTCGGGCCGCATCGCACATGCCTTCATGCTCACCGGCGTGCGAGGCGTCGGCAAGACGACGACGGCGCGCATCATCGCGCGCGCGTTGAATTGCATCGGCCCCGACGGCAAGCGCACCTCGCCCACCATCGATCCGTGCGGTGTGTGCGATCCCTGCCGTTCGATTGCCGAAGGGCGCAATGTCGACGTGCTGGAATTGGACGCCGCGTCCAACAACGGCGTGGAGGATATCCGCGAGATCACCGATGGCGTCCGCTATGCAGCGGCCTCCTCGCGCTACAAGGTCTACATCCTCGACGAGGTGCACATGCTTTCCAAGCCGGCCTTCAACGCGCTGTTGACGACGCTGGAAGAGCCGCCGCCGCATGTCGAATTCATCTTCGCCACCACCGAAATCCGCAAAGTGCCGGTAACGGTGCTCTCACGCTGCCAGCGTTTCGACCTGCGCCGCGTGGAAACCGAAACGCTCGCCAATTATCTTGGCGACATCGCCAAGCGCGAAAGCGTGGACATCGAGGCGTCAGCATTGTCGCTGATCGCGCGCGCCGCCGAAGGCTCCGTGCGCGATGGGCTTTCGCTGCTCGATCAAGCCATCGCACATGGCGAAGGCGATGGCCCGATCA
>CAIYRG010000084.1 GCA_903928515.1 uncultured Alphaproteobacteria bacterium
ACGCGACGATTTTCGCGTGCTCACCAACAGCGTGCTGTATCGCGCCGAAGAAATCCGGCCCTATCTCTTGCCCATCGATTTCGGCGAAACCGCAGACGCATTGGCCGTCAATCTACGTTCGCGCGCGGCGGCCAAACAGCATTTGATGGCGGGCGGTTGCTTGATCATATTCCCCGCGGGTGGCGCCTCCACCGTGCAGAAGCCGTGGCACAGACGCGCCGTCGATGCCGAGTGGAAGAAATTCGCCGCGCGCCTGATCGTGCAATCACGTGCCGCCGTCGTGCCGATTTACTTCGCAGGCCAGAACAGCCGGTTGTTCCAGCTCGCCAGCCACATCAGCCTGACGCTGCGGCTGTCTCTTTTCTTCAGGGAAGTTCACAACAAGATCGGCAGCGAGGTGCACTTACGCATCGGTGATGTGATTCCGTTCTCCGTGCTGGAGCCGATGGATCGCAATCATGTGATGGAATATCTGCGCGATGTGACCTACAGCCTTGGCGGAAGCATCCCAAATCCGCCGCGCCCTGCGTTTCGCAGACCCAAGCGCAGGCCCGGTTAATCGCGCATATCAATGCTGCGCTGAAGAAACAGCCTTAACAGATACTTATCACGCGCTGCGGCGCGGAAACGCGACGTTAAGAGACGTTCGCCTATAACGGGTATCGCGAGATGAATGCTCTCGCACCGAACACATCGGAGGGGCTGATGCGTGTCCAACAAAGTCTTTGGACGGCGGATCGCGGTTGGGTCGGCGAGTGGAACGAAGGCGCCAATTTGCTATTGGCGTTCGGCGGCGGCAGCGCCATCACCAATGAAGCTCTCTGGCGCTCGATAAGCGAACGCACACCGTCGGCCATCGTGCTCGGCTGCAGCACCGGTGGCGAAATCCACGGTGTCGATGTTCTCGACGACAGCCTCTCCGTCACTGCCCTCTCTTTCGACCGCACCGGATTGAAATCCGCGCGCGAAATCGTCGACAAGCCCGAAGACTCGTTCGAGGCCGGCCGCAAAATCGGCGCGAGTCTGAACGCATCGGATTTGCGCAGCATCTTTCTTCTTTCCGACGGCATGACCGTAAACGGCAGCGAACTTGTGCGCGGCGTGCGTCACGCGGTGGGCGAATACGTTATCGTCACCGGTGGCCTTGCGGGCGACGGCGCGCGCTTCGGCACAACCTATGTCGGCTTGAACGCCATACCCGTTACGGGTTGCGTCGGCGCTGTGGGCTTCTACGGCAACGCGCTCGACATCGGCCATGGCAGCTCCGGCGGCTGGGATGAATTTGGCCCGGAACGCGTTATCACTTCGTCGCGCGGCAACATTCTGTTCGAACTCGATGGCCGCCCGGCCCTTGATCTCTACAAGCAATATCTCGGTTCCTACGCGCAGGACCTGCCGGGGAGCGCGTTATTCTTCCCATTGCGCATCTGCCCGCCGACCCGGCGGGAGGAAACCTTGATGCGCACCATCGTCGGCATCGACGAAGAGAAAAAGACGATGATCTTCGCGGGGGATATTCCGCAGGGCCATTGCGCGCAGTTGATGCGCGGCAATTTGGACCGTTTGTTTGAGGGCGCCGCCGATGCGGCCTCGCAAGCCAACACCAAGCGCAAAGGCGACAGCGTCGCCATTCTTGTCAGCTGCATCGGCCGCAAGCTGGTGCTCGGCCAGCGCACCTGTGAAGAATTGGAAGCGGTGCGCGATGTTCTCGGCGATGCTACACCGCTGACAGGCTTTTATTCCTACGGCGAAGTCTCGCCGCATGCGATTACGCATGTGGCCGAACTGCACAACCAGACCATGACCGTTACGGTCTTGAGCGAGGGGGATCGTGCATAAGCTCCTCACGCGTCAGGTCCGCAAAGCCGGACCGGACGGCAAGCCCGATTTGGACGCGTTGTTGGCGATCATCGATCGAACCTATGAGGAGTTCGATCGCGAGCGCCATCTGAACGACCGCTCGGCCAAATTGATGGAAGAAGAGTTGCGCGCCGCCAACATTCAGGCGCAGCGCGAACACGATTCCGTTCTCGCCGCGATCCTCACACGCGCTTCCGACGGCATGCTGGTCACGCGCGATGGCGGCGTGATCGAAACCGCCAACATGGCGGCGGAACTGCAATTCGGCGCGCCTGCGGGCGGCTTGGCCGGACTGCATCTGCGCCGGTTCATCCCTGAGATCGGCGACAACGCCACCGCACTCGGCGGCCCCGACACAGATGCGGCGCGCGAATCCTCCGCGCTCACGCTCGATGGCCGCAACTTCCCCGTCGAGTTTTCTGCGAGCCTTCTGGAAACAGCAGGCGGCTTTCGCCAGCTCTGGACCGTGCGCGACATCAGCGAACGCATGCGCGCGCAGCGCGACATCGTGGAAACGCGCATGCGCTTCCAGGATTTTGCGGAAGCCTCATCGGATTACTTCTGGGAAATGGACCCGACGCTGACGCGCGTCACTTCGCAAGGCGGCACACAGGACGAATTGGCCGCGAAGCTCCCCGCCATGCTGGCTCCGCTTGGCGGCACGCCTATGGCGGGTCTTGCCCAAGAGTCCTGGATTGAATTGCGCCGCAAGCTGACGGCACGCCAACCCTTCCGTGATCTTCGCCTGTCGCTGAGAAACAGCGGCTCGTCGCTCTATGTCTCACTCAGCGGCAAGCCGGTTTTCGATCTCGATGGGCGATTCCGCGGCTATCGCGGCACCGGTCGCGACATCACACGCGAGATCCTAGCGCAGGAAGCCGCACATCGTGCCGAACGCCGCCTGATCGAAGCCATGGACAGCGCGCCCTCGGCTATCGCGCTTGTGGATTCGCGCCTCATCCTCGTGAGCGGCAATTCGGCGCTGGAAGATTTGGCGCCGGCGAAGCGCGAGAAACTCGATGTCGGCCGCCCGTTCTCGGCCTATCTGGCTTCGGTTCTGGAAGACACCGATCTGCGTTCCGACGAGATGACGCCCGCCGACTTCATCAATCGCTTGATCGAATCCGGCGAAACGCGCGAAGTGCGGATCAACGAACATTGGCACATGGTCGCCGCGCGCCGTTTGTCCGATGGCGGTGCGGTGTTCAATTTCTCCGACATCACCACGCTGAAAACGCGCGAGGCGGAACTGGCGGAAGCCAAAGCCACCGCGGAAGCCGCCAGCCATTTCAAATCGCAATTCCTGGCGACCATGAGCCACGAATTGCGCACGCCGTTAAACGCGATCCTTGGCTTCTCGGAAGTGATCCGCGACGGCGTGTTCGGTACGGGCGAAACGGCTTGGCCGAAATACATGCAGTATGCGGGCTCCATTCATTCCAGCGGCCGCCATTTGCTGTCGCTGATTTCCGAAATCCTCGACCTCTCAAAAATCGAGGCCGGAAGTTATGTGCTCGATATCGAAACCCTCGATCTGCGTGACACCGTGACAAGCGCCTGCGCGATCATGGCGCCTGCCGCGCAAAAGGGCGAAATCACGTTGCAATGGCATCAGCCGGAAGCGCCTGTGTGGGTGGCAGTGGACGAACGCGCACTGCGCCAGATCACGCTGAACCTGATGGCGAACGCCGTGAAGTTCACGCCGCCCGAGGGGCGCGTAACGATGCAGTTGGCGTTTGTCGGGAATGAGATGGAATTGTCGGTCACGGACACGGGCGTTGGTATCGCGCCGGAAGATCACGGCAAGGTGTTCCAGCTTTTCCGCCAAGTGGATTCCAGCATCCGCCGCCGTCACGAAGGCACGGGCCTTGGCCTTGCCATCACCAAGAAGCTTGTCGATCTGCATGGCGGCAGCATCGGCTTTGAGAGCGCACTGGGCCGCGGCACCACGATGCGCGTGCGCTTGCCGCTGGCGCAGGCTCCCGCGCTCATCCAGCCTATCCTGGAAAAAACCGCCTAAACGCCACCGGCTTTAACGCCCACCTTCAATGGTGACGCGCAGCGCCTTCTCCAGCGCCGACAATTGATACGGCTTGCGTAGAATCGCGAATTGCTGCTCGGCGGTCTTGGCGATGTCGTTGTAGCCGCTGGTCAGCAGAATCTTCACGCGCGGATAGCGCTTGCTCACCTCTTGCGCCAATACCAAGCCGTTCATCGTGCCCGGCATCACGATGTCGCTGAACATCGCCTCCACGCGGGTGCCATGCTCGAGTTCGCGCAAGGCCTCATCCGCGTTGGCGGCGGGGATCACGCGATAGCCCAATTGCGACAGCAGCGTCCTGGTAACTTCCGCCACATCGGGATTGTCTTCCACCACGAGCACGGTCTCGTGCGCCTCACCCGCCGCAAGCGTGGCCGGTTCCGCCACATTCACCGCATACCCGGCGGCCTTGGGCAGATAGATGGCGATTGTCGTGCCTTTGCCCAGATCGCTTGTCGCCGCCACCGTGCCGCCCGATTGGTGCGTGAAGCCGTAGACCTGCGCCAGCCCGAGGCCGGTGCCCTTGTCGACAGGCTTGGTGGTGAAGAAGGGATCGAAAATCTGCGCCACAATATCGGGCGCGATACCCGTGCCCGTGTCGCTGACCGTGATGACTGCCATGTCGCCCATCACGCCGTTCACGGCGTTCTCGGCATCGAGTGTGACGTTGTGCACCGCGAAGCTGATCGTGCCGCCATTGGGCATCGCGTCCTTGGCATTGATCGCGATATTCAACAACGCCAACTCCAATTCGGCGGAGTCCACATTCACCGGCCAAATATCGGGCTGCACATCGATGCGCAGTGTGATTTCGCCCGCCAGGGAACCTGAGATCAGGCTTTTCACCGTCTCCATGCGCTCGCGCAGATCGACAACCGTGGGGTTGAGCTGTTGGCGGCGCGCGAAAGACAGCAACTGACGCGTCAGTTTTTCGCCGCGCGTGGCAGCCGAATGGATCGCATCCACCGCCTGCACCATCTTCGGTTCGCTCAATTTCATCTTCAGCACTTGGCTGTAGCCGCTGACGATCATCAGCAGATTGTTGAAATCGTGCGCGATGCCCCCCGTCAACCGGCCGATGGCTTCCATCTTCTGGCTTTGGCGCAGCGCCGCTTCGGCCTTGGCGCGCTCTTCCATCTCGTTGACCAATTGCGTGTTGGCCTCCGCCAGCGCCTCGGCGCGGCGTTCCAATTCGGAATTGGCCCGCCGCAACGCGGCTTGGGCAACGCCCAGCACCACAACGATCAGTGCGGCCATCACCGCCAGCAACACGATGCCGGAATAGCGTAGAAAGCGGCGGCCCAAAGGCTCTGTTGAGGCTTCGACATAGACGCTGCCCAGCGTCTGACCCGATTCCACCACAGGCACCACCACGCTCAAGCCACTGCCCGCGAAGCGCGCGCCGCGTACTTCAGGCGCATGTGCGGGCGGTTCTACATCGCGCGCGTATTTCGCAACCGGCGTGCCTTGCGCGGCATACACGGCCGCAGCGTCGAGATCGGGATTGGCGGAGAGCGCGTTCACATATTCCTGCGCCGCTTCGTTGTCGCCGAAGCTGAGTGCCGCCGTTACGCTGGCCGCCAAGATCTGCGCCTGCGTGTCGACCTCTTTGATCTGCTGCTGCTTGTAGAGACTGTCTTCATAGGCAGCCATGATGGCGCCCGCCGCCAACAACACCAGCGCGCAAGCCAATGCTGCGCCCAAAGCCTGCTGCCAGCGCACGGCGAAACGCGGCCAGAGTGAGATGGATTTGGGCGACACCGATCTCATGATGTCCTCTTCAAGCGATGCGCCAAACTAAGCAGCTTGGAGCTGACCATGATGCCCGAACGCGCGGCTGCATCATTGTCGATATCGAAGCGCACGCGCGCATTGTCGATCACGAAGCTGATGATGCCCTGCGCGGTTTGGCCCGAATCCGTCACGGTGAGCACCGGCGCGCCGCGCATGACGTTCAGCGCATCGTCCGCCGACTGCGCGGGCGATCCGCCAATGAACATGATGTGACAGCCCGAGTCGCGCGTTGCCGCGTCGATGCGCTGGATGACAACAGTGTGATCGCCCATCTTCTGCCCGGCAATCGCCTGATCGAGCACCGCACCGAACGGATCATGCCCCACCACGCACACCACCAGCGGCGCAGAGCTTGATGCAAAGGCCGTCGGTGGCCATTCCACGAACGGCGCGAATTTGTAGAGGAAGGTCGCCTTCACGGCGTATTCGAGGGATTCGCTATCCGCCGAGGCGGGCACCGGAGTGGCAAAGGCAGCAGCCAACGCCAACAAGACGACGCGCGACAGCCTGCGGCGTGCAACGCGCGCCTTCACCGGCCAATCGGCGAGCACCGCCCCCTCATCTGTCTCCCCCGCCGCGGTGAACCTACGGCTGCATTCCCACAAACCGCCAAGTAAAAATATGTCGCGGCAAATTCGGTGTTAAACGCATGGGCCCGGTTATGGTTCCCGCAAGCGCCGATAGACGTTGCGATTTAGTGGAAAATACCGCTTTGCGAGAGGCCGTCAAAGACGAACTGCATCGCCAACGCCGCCAGCAAAATGCCTGAAACGCGGGCAATCACATTGCTACCGGTAACGCCGATTAACCGGTTGATCCGTTCCGCGGCCAGCATCGATCCAAAGGTCAGCCCACACACGAAGGCGATGACCCCGATCACGATCACAATTTCCACCGGCCCATGGGTTTTGCTCACGAGCAGCACCACGCCCGTCATCGCACCGGGGCCCGCAATCATGGGAATACCCAGCGGGAACACCGCCACGCTGCGCTTCTGGCTTTGGGCCTCACGCTCTTCGCTGACCGTGATGGTGGTGAGCTCGGAATGGTGCGCCAGCAACAAATCGGCCGAGAGCTTGAGCAGAAGAAAGCCGCCCGCCGTGCGAAAGGCCGGGAGGCTGATCCCCAATAGGCCGAACACGGTGGTGCCGAATATGGCAAAGGCAACGAGAATGCTCGCGCCTACGATGCTGGCCACAATGGCGATGCCGCGGCGTTCGGCAGCACTCTGCCCCTGGGTGATTGCCAGAAATACAGGCGCCACTTCCCAGGGACCAACCGTCACCAGGAGGATCGCGAAGGCTGTCGAGATCAGACTGAACATTCGCCACCCTAGCACGCGCGAAGGCTGTCAGCCTATGCGCGTGAGGATTGCACCCGACACTCGGTTTGCGACGGCCCGGTTACAAGCCTGTTACAGCCCGAGCGTGTTCGGCGCGAAGACTTCATCCACCGATGGGCGGCGCGGGATGTAGCCCTGCTCGTGGCAATAGCGGATGAAGAGTTCCAACGCCTTACGGTTGGCTTCCACGCCCTGCTTCCAGGGGTCTTCACCGTAGATCTTGCGTTCGTCTTCCTGCGTGAAGAGCGTTTCGCACATCATCGAATGCTTGGGGTCGTCGAGATAATGATCCCAATGCAGGCCTTGCGCATCGTTCAGCGCGTTGTACATGCTGATCGCGGCCCACGGCTCTTTCTCGAACAGGCGCTTGCTCATCACGACCGTGTGCGTGATCGGCACGAAGCCTTGGCGCTGCGAATAGGCGCGCGCCACGGCGCGGCAATCGGGATACAGACGGCGCAGGCGCGGATCGCGGTTGTAATAGGCATCGGGCAGAACCGGCGTGAACAGCGCGTCGATCTCGCCCGTGAACAGACGTTCCTCGTGCTCCGGCATTTCAGAGGGGAGCACCGTTACCGAAACATCCTTGGGAATCTCGAAGCCCGCGCCTTCTTCGGCGGGTGTGAACCAGGTGCAATCGCTGGGCTTCACGCCGTGCTCGTCCTGCATGATGCCGCGAATCCACACATTGTTGGTGGAGCGATAGCGCTTCACGCCGATGCGCTTGCCTTTGAGGTCTTCGGGCTTGGTGTAGGGGCTGTCGGCGCGCACGAACATGTACGCGTGGATCGGCATGCGCAGCGGGAAGCTAGGGAGCGCGACCACCGGCTCACCACGGCAATGCGCCATCAGATACCAGGAGAGCGACATTTCGGCGAAGTCGAACTGCTCATACACCGGCACCAGACAGAATTCCGGGATGCTTCCGATGGTGACTTTGAGGTCCATACCTTCCGGCTTGATGCGGCCATCAATGAGCGGGCGCGTGCGGTCATAATCGGCAATCGCAAGGCTGGCGGAAAGCAGCGGCGCATCTTTCGGACGGAGCGTCGAAACATCGGCGCGGAATTGCTTTTGCTCTTGGGTGTTCATTGAAGTCCGTCCCTTCAAAAGAGGCCGATTTTCTGGCGTTTTTAAACTATCCGTCCAAAGCGAACAATGCGGCGACAATCTAGCCCTGCCTAAACCGCCGTTTTGTGGCGCTCGATGCAGGTTTTCAGGGTTTCTTCGCCCGACAGCGCCCACCAGCGGTTGGAGAATATTTCCACTTCCGCATATCCGTTGAAGCCATGGGCTTCCACCCAACCGCGCGCCTGTTTGATGTCGATCACGCCATCGCCCGGCATGCCGCGATCCAGCAGCAGGTCTGTGGTCGGTGTCAGCCAATCGCAAACATGGAAGGCGAGCAACCGTTCGCGCCCTGCCCGGTCGATCTGCTGCTTCAACTTTGGGTCCCACCACACATGATACATGTCGACAGCAACACCCAGCATGCCGGATCGTTGCGGATCGAGCGCGTCGCAGACATCGAGCGCGTGCTCCATCGTGTTGATGCAAGCGCGGTCGGCCGCATACATCGGATGCAGCGGTTCGATGGCGAGCGGCATGTTCTGCTTACGGGCGTATTCGAGCAACGTGCCGACGCCATCCGTCACCTGCTGACGCGACAGCGCGATATTCTTATGCGCCGCCTTGCCTTGCAGTGCGCCGGGAAGCGCGCCGACCACCAATACGAGACACGCCGAGTTCAACTCACAGGCTTCATCCACCGCGCGGCGATTGTCTTCCGCCGCCAGTTTCAGCCCCGCATCGTCGGTGGCCGTGAACATGCCGCCACGCGCCACACCCGAAAGTTTCAAATCCAGCGAACGCACGAGCTTGGAGGTTTCCACCAGCCCCGTGGAATGGATCTGGTCACGCCACGGCGCGATCGCTCGGATGCCGAGCTTCGCGCATTGATCGAGAATTTTCGGCAGCGGCGTTTCCACACCCAACTGCTTGCGCACTGTCGCGGTGTTCAGCGACAGCATGTCGTGGCTTTGGGAGAAATCCCGCATCAGCAGCAATCACATTTCAGAAGACGCTGCGCGTTGGCGAAGTAGATGTCGTCCAACTGATCCTGCGGCAGATTCAATTTGGTGATGGCTTCCGGGATGGTGCGGATGAACATCGGGCCGCCTTCGGGATCGAACGGACAGTCGGTGGCGAACACGACATGCTTGGAACCGAAGAACTCCAAGCCGCACGCCAAGCCGGAATGATGTCCGCCCGCGAGTGCGGTGTCGGCATAGAACATCTTGAAGTAGTCGATAGGGCGTTTGGGCATGCTCTTCAGCAGGCCTTCGTAATCTTCATCGGACGTGCGCGAGCCGAATTGGTCCATGCCGGGGCCGACGCGGCCATCGAAGAACGGGATCATCGCGCCCAGATGGTGGGTGATGAGACGCATATTCGGCAGCTTGTCGAAGAAGCCCGAGAACACCATGCGCGTCATGGCAGCGCTGGTTTCGTACGGCCAGCCGAACGCCCACCAGATTTCGAATTTCGATTTCTTCTCGTTGACGTAATCGGGGAAGTTCGCGCCGCGTGCCGGGTGCATCCAAATCGGCACGTCGTATTTGTTGGTCGCTTCTTCAAACACCGGCCAGAATTCCGGTTCGTCCAGCGGGCGGCCATTCACGTTCGTGAAAATCTGAACGCCCTTCGCGCCGAGTTTGTTGATGGCGCGATCCATCTCTTCCAACGCCGCCGGGATGTTGTTCATCGGCAGCGAGGCGACGAAGGCCGGGAATTTGTCGGGATGCGCGTCGCGGATTTCGGCCATGCCATCGTTGGCCAAACGCGCGAGTGCGGGTGAATCTTCCGGGCCCGCCACAAATTCAATCGGCGGGCTCGAAAGCGTCAGGATCTGCTGATAGTCGGGGAAGCCTTCCATCATCTTCAGGCGCGCATCCAGATCGTAGAGCACGGGAATGGTGAGCCAGCGTTTGATGACGCTTTTGTCTTTCGCCAATTCCGACATGCGGTCGAAATAGGCGCGCGGAAAGATGTGCGAGTAGCTGTCGATCTTTTTCATTCGAGCAAACTTTCGGGAAAATTATTCGACGCCGTGCAGCGCCAGAAGCGTCTTCATGCGGTGCGCTGCGAGATCGGGCTTTTCTAACAAGCCTGCGGCATCCGCCAAGCGGAACAGCTCGACAAAATGCGGCAGCGAGCGTGTGCTCTGCTGACCGTTCACCATGATGAAGTGATCCTGATGGCCGTTGAGCCACGCCATGAACACAACGCCGGTTTTGTAGAAGCGCGTCGGCGCTTGGAAGATGTGGCGCGACAACGGCACGGTGGGCGCCAGAATTTGGTGGAAGCGTTCCGTGTTGCCGTTCGCCAATTCCGCCAATGCCGCACTCGCCGCCGGTGCGATCGCATCAAAAATCCCGAGCAGCGCGTCGCTCTTGCCGTGCGTGGGCAGCTTGCCCGCGCCATCGCCCGCGATGAGTTCAGCATAGTTGAAATCATCGCCCGTATACATGCGCACGCCTTTGCCGTCCGGCCCGCCGTTTGAGGGCAGCGCACGGCGCATGGCGATTTCTTTGTCCTTGTCGAGCAGCGAGATCTTGATGCCGTCGACCTTCGCGGCATTCGCTGCGATAATGCCGAGCGCTGTGTCCATCGCGCGGTCGAGATCGGCCGTGCCCCAATAGCCTTTCAACGCCGGATCGAACATGTCGCCCAACCAATGCAAAACCACAGGCTGGTCGGCGTTGCTCAGAACATGCGCATAGACACGCTCGTAATCGGCGGCGCTCTTGGCCACGCGCACCAGCGCACGGCTCGCCATCAGGATGATCTTACCGCCAAGCTTCTGGATGGCCGCCATCTGCTCGTCATAGGCGCGGATGACATCATCCACGCTTCTGGCATCTTCCGGCGCCAGATGATCGGTGCCGCAGCCCGAGGCCACCAACGCGCCGGGCACGCTCTTGGCGGCATCCAGCGTGTGGCGGATCAATTCCAGCGAGGTCGGCCAATCGAGGCCCATGCCGCGTTGCGCGGTGTCCATCGCTTCGGCAATGCCGAGCCCCATCGACCAAAGGCGTTGGCGGAAGGCGATCGTCTTATCCCAATCGACCTTGCACGCGATCCACGGATCGATGGCAGCCTTTGCGTCCGCAACAACGTGCCCCGCCGAATAGGCGATGCGCGTCAGCTTTTGGCCCGGCTTGGCCGGCGTGAAATCGCCGGGGCCGCGCAAGCTGTAATCTTGCAACGCGCCATTGGCGGCGGGAAGTTTGATCGTGGTCGCCATACGTCAGAGTCCCAGCGACGGAACGTCGACCCAGCGGCGATCCTTCCAGCTCTCCAATGCGGCCTCGACGAGCTGCACGCCCTTCGCGCCTTCCGGCAACGTCCAGCGATACGGCGCATTTTCAGCGACGTGGCGAATGAACGCTTCCCACTGGATCTTGAAACCGTTGTCGTAGAACTCGGTGTCCGGCACGTCCTGCCATTGATCGAAGAACGGCATCAGCTGCTTCACGTCCGGATTCCAAACCGGGCGCGGCGTGTTCACTCTGGATTGCGCGCGGCAATCGGTGAGCCCCGCCACCGCCGAGCCGTGCGTGCCATCGACATGGAACGTGACGAGATCGTCACGGCGCACGCGCGTCGTCCAAGACATGTTGATCTGCGCCACCACCGGCTCGCCATTGTGCCCGACGAGTTGCGCTGTCGCGTAAGCGGCGTCGTCGGCAGTCGCCTCGTAAGGCTTCCCGGCTTCATCCCAACGCTGCGGAATGTGCTTGGCGCCAAGGCAGGTGATCGCTTTCACTTCGCCGAACAGATTGTCCAGCACGTAGCGCCAGTGGCACATCATATCGAGGATGATGCCGCCGCCGTCTTCCACGCGGTAGTTCCAGCTCGGGCGCTGGATCGGCTGCAAATCGCCTTCGAACACCCAGTAGCCGAACTCGATACGCACCGAGAGCATGCGGCCGAAGAAGCCCGCGCGGCGCAGCATGTCGAGCTTGCGCAAACCGGGAAGGAACAATTTGTCCTGCACGGCGCCATGCTTGAGGCCGGATTTCTGCGCCAATTGCGCGATCTCCACGGCCTCGTTCAAATTCGTCGCGATCGGCTTCTCGCAATAAACGTGCTTGCCGGCGCGGATCGCCTTGGCGAGCAGCATGGGGCGCATCTGCGTGGTGCCCGCGTCGAAGAAGACAGTGTCGTCTTTGTTGGCCAGCGCGGCGTCCACATCCGTGCCCCAACGCGCAATGCCGTACTGTTTCGCCAGCGCTTCGATCTTCTCGGCATTGCGGCCGATCAGGATCGGATCGGGCATCACCTTGTCGCCGTTGGCGAGCGTCACGCCGCCCTGGGCGCGGATGGCGACAATGGAGCGAACGAGATGCTGGTTGAGCCCCATGCGGCCGGTAACGCCGTGCATGATGATTCCCAGTCTTTTGGCAGCCATGCGTATGTTCCTCGTAATCTGTTCTGTGCTGTACGCGGAGACATTCTACCCCGCCCGCGGGCTTCTTCATCCCGCTTTTTCAGCCATTTAACCTGGAATCGCTCCAGGCCCGTGCGTGCGCACGGGCCTTGGGTAATCCGCCAGCCCGCTCCGTTCAAGACGATAAAGAGGCCGCTGTCTGCGCGGGATTTGGGCCGGTTTCCCGGCCCTATCTCTAGGCCCTTCTTGATACCCTTTCTTCGGGCCGGAAATGCCGTAAAGCTCCCGCCCGTCGAGGAGGAATGCGTATGCCCCGGATTGCTGGGAAAGGTGTGGCACTTGGATTGATGGCTCTGCTCAGCCTGGGTGCAGCCTC
>CAIYRG010000085.1 GCA_903928515.1 uncultured Alphaproteobacteria bacterium
GACGTTGAGCTGACACACATCCTGGCCGACAACGCCGCGATGCAGTTGGTGCGCCGTCCCAAGCAGTTCGACGTGATCGTGACCGACAATCTGTTCGGCGACGTGCTGTCGGATGAAGCCGCACAAGCCACCGGCTCGATCGGCATGTTGCCGTCGGCCTCCCTCGGCGCGCGCGATCCGAAGACCGGCAAGCAGAAGGCCATGTACGAGCCGATCCACGGCACCGCGCCCGATATCGCGGGCATGGGCTTGGCCAATCCGCTCGCCTGCATCCTCTCTTACGGCATGTCGTTGCGCTATTCGTTCAATCGCCCGGAAGAAGCCAATCTGGTCGATCGTGCGGTGGAACGCGTGCTCGACCAGGGCCTGCGCACGGGCGACATCATGCAGGAAGGCAAGACGAAGGTCGGAACGCGTGAGATGGGCGATGCGGTGATCGCAGCGCTGGCCCGCCTCTCGAACTGATCTTGCTTTAAGACTGACGCGTTCAAAACGCCCTCGCTGAAAAGCGGGGGCGTTTTTCTTTGTGCTATTGGGGAACAGCGCCGTTGGCCGGCACGAGCAAAAGCGGTTCGTCAGCCGCAACGGCTTTCGGCAGCGGCCGGACAGAGGCGATCACGGGCTTTGCCGGCAAGCTTGCATCGGCGCGATGCGTGATGGTCGGCCGCGGTGTTTTCGTCTTACGCAGCTTAGCTGTGGCGCGCTTGCGCGGGCGCATGGGTTTGGCAAGCACGCGCTTGGCCGGAACCGGCGCAGATTTAGGCTTGGCCGATTTTGTGATGGCCATCGGCGGAAGCTCGTCGTCGGCCAACGCGGCTTCGCGGCGTGCGCGCAATGGCTTGGCGAACAATTCGGCGATGGCGTGCAGGATGAACCCGATGACGATCAGCGCGGACATCACGACGAAAAATTGAAACGACAGCCGCTCGCTGCGCAGAAGCGCTACCGCCTGCTGAAACAGCGCGTGCCAAGCCCCGGCATGTTGCATGACAAATCCCCCAACTTGGCTATTAAATCGGATTGTTGCCGTCGCGCTAGGGAAAATCCTGCACGCGGTCGAGGGTCGTCAGACGCTGCGTAATCCGTAAGCAGATTGTTCGCGGCTTAGGCGTTTTTGGTAGCGATCAGGGTTAAAGATCGCGAGACCGGGCAGCAGCGATGTTCGGCAAACCATCGCGCTCCAGGCAGGCGAGCAGCTCGCGCTTGATGCGCGTGACCAGCCCCGGCCCTTCGAACACCAAAGCGCTGTAAAGCTGCACGACGTTCGCGCCCGCGCGGATTTTCGCATAGGCATCCGCACCCGAGGCGATGCCGCCCGCACCGACGATGAACGCGGACGCGCCGACACGGCTGCGAACTTTTCGCAGAACCTCGGTGGACGGTGCGAGCAACGGCACGCCGGAAAGGCCGCCCGTCTCGCCACGCTCGGCACTGCGCAAGGATTCGGGCCGCGCCAGCGTGGTGTTGGAGACAATCAAGCCTTCGATGCCTGAGGCCAGGAATACATCGGCAATATCGTCCAGCGCCGGATCGTCGAGATCGGGCGCGATCTTCAGCAGGATCGGTGTTTTCAAACCGCTCGTGGCCTTGGCCTCGCGCACCGTGGCCAGCAGACGTTCGAGTTCGTCCTTGTTCTGTAAGCCCCTCAGGCCAGGCGTGTTGGGCGAGGAAATATTAACCGTGACGTAGGAGGCGTAGGGCGCGAGTGCGGCGAAGCCCGTGGCGTAATCGGCAATGCGATCCGCCGAATCTTTGTTGGCCCCAATGTTCAATCCGATGATGCCGCGCGGACGGTGATGCGCGAAACGATGCGCGGCATAGGTGACGCCGCGATTGTTGAAACCCATGCGGTTGATGACGGCGCGATCCTCGGCCAGACGAAACAGGCGCGGCCGCGGATTGCCTGCCTGCGGCTTCGGGGTAAGCGTCCCGCATTCCA
>CAIYRG010000086.1 GCA_903928515.1 uncultured Alphaproteobacteria bacterium
GACCAAGCTCCTCCATGACGCCAACGACACGGTCAACGCCCTGAAGCATGACCCCTCGTTCCAGTACGCTGCCCCCATGCTCCGCGATGCCCGCGCCATCTACATCGTTCCCAAGCTCATCAAGGGCGGCTTCATCTTCGGCGCCGAAGGCGGCGACGGCGTATTGCTCAAGCACGAAGGCAAAGGTTGGGGTCAGGCGCGCTTCTACAGCATGGGCTCTGCCTCGTTCGGCCTCCAGGCTGGCCTGGAACAAGCGAAGCTCGTCTTCATCATCAACAGCCAGCGCGCGCTCGATGGCATCGAGAAGGGCAACCTGAAGCTCGGCGCCAATGCAGGCATCACCGTGGTGACACTCTCCGGCGGCGTCGAAGGCGCCACCACCGCGAAGGGTGGCGACGTTGTGGTGTGGGCATCCGGCACAGGCGCTTACGGCGGTCTAACCTTCAACGGCTCGGTCATCAGCCCGGACAAGGATATGAACGCCACGCCGCTGACCGAAAAGGACACGGAAGAATTGGAGCACAATCTGTCGACGGTGAAATAAGCTCCACCATTCGAACGATCAACGCGCGTCCTGCAGATCGCAGGGCGCGCGTTTCTTTTTGTGCGCTGCGCTTTTGCGTAAAGCACGCTCCATCAACAGCGCCGGATATTTTTGACATGCGCTTGCGCACGCATGAGCGGCCGCTGTTCCGCGGCGCGCGCCGGAAGCGCTATTCGTTCAACGGTCGTTTTTTGATTGGTGGGCCGGGAGGGAATCGAACCCACGACCATTCGATTAAGAGTCGAACGCTCTACCAACTGAGCTACCGGCCCCACCAAGACGGCGAAGGCCAAAGGCCGTTCGCGCGAGGCGGGGGTCTTAGCAAAGGCTTCCGGGCCTGTCCACAAAGCAGATTCCGCCAGGATTCCGGCCTCCTTGCAAGGAAGCCCACGCCGCCAAACTGACCGGAGAATCGCTCAGCTGCGCGGAAGTGCAGCCATGGCGGGAAGGTCACGGTCCATGGCCGCTAGACCGGCTAGATCATGCCGCTGGAGTGGCGCGGCACATCAACCTGCCGGTGCACATGCACGCTCATCAGCAGGCCGAAACCGAACATCACGGTCATCATGGCCGAGCCGCCGTACGAGACCAGCGGCATCGGAATGCCCACCACCGGCACCAGCCCCATCACCATCAAGCCGTTGATCATGATGTAGAGAAAGAAGTTGATGGTCAGGCCCATCGCCAGCAAACGGCCGAACTGGCTGCGCGACGACATGGCGATCTTGATGCCGTAAAAAATCACGGTGCCGAACAGGATCAGCAGCGCCATGCTGCCCAAGAAACCAAACTCTTCGCCGATGGTGGTGAAGATGAAGTCGGTTTCCTTTTCGGGCAGGAAGTTCAATCGGCTCTGCGTGCCGCCCAGAAAGCCTTTGCCCGACAGCCCGCCGGAGCCCAGCGCGATCTTCGCCTGGGTGATGTTCCAGCCCGCACCCAGCGCATCGGTCGAGGGATCGAGAAACGTCATCACACGCGCTTTTTGATAATCGTGCAGCACGAATTCCCACGCGGTCGGAATGGCGATAGCGACGCCAACCGCAGCCGGTGTGATCCACCACCACGAAAGCCCCGCCAAAAACAAAAGCGCGCAACCGCCGAGGCCCAACAATGTCGCCGTGCCGAGATTGGGCTCCATCTCCACCAGCGCCACCGGCACAGCGATCAGCGCCAGCGCGACGGCAAGCTTTAAGGGCTTTGAAATTTCACCCGGCGCCAGCCCATGCAGATAACGCGACAGCGCCAGCAGCAACGTGATCTTCATCAACTCCGATGGCTGCAACGCCAATGGGCCCAACTCGATCCAGCGTTGCGCGCCCAGGCCCACACGGCCCGCGATAGCGGTCGCGATCAACAACAGCACCGAAAACCCGTAAGCCGGAAACGCCAGTCCCATCCACACGCGGATGTCGACGCAGGCTACCGCCACCAGGATGATGAAGCCGACGACGAAGCGTTCCATTTGCGGCGCGGCCCACGGATTGAAATGGCCTCCGGCCGTCGAATACAGCATCGCGAACCCAACGCACGCCACAGTGGTGATGAGCGCCACTAAGCCCCAATTGATCTCCATCATCTTATCGCGGAGCGGGATCAGCTTTTTGGCGGCGATGTAAGGTGTGGATGCCATGGCGATTACAACGGCGGGCGCGGCGTCGACGACGAGTCGGCCGTGCTCAACGGGTAAGAGGTTGGCAAATCCAACACGCCGCGCTGTTCGGCGAACAGCATGATGTCGCGCGCGATCGGCGCTGCAGCACCTGAGCCGGAATTGCCATGCTCGAGAACCACCGAAATGGCGTAACGGGGTGCAGACACCGGCGCGAAGGCCATGAACAGCGCGTGGTCGCGCAGCGCCCACGCCATGCTGGCGCTGGCGCGAATGCCGTTGGCGCGTTCTTCCTTGGAGATATGGCGCACTTGTGCGGTGCCCGTCTTGCCCGCCAGCGCGAATTCGGCCTGCACGATACGCGAGCCATAGGCGGTGCCCGAAGGCTCGTTGCTCACGGCGTTCATACCATCACGCACTGCCTGCAACGCTTCCGGCGCGAACGGCAGAGCGGCAAATTCCTCACGTGGCTGCTTTTGCGAGCCCAGCGAATGCACGATGCGCGGAAGCACAGCCTTGCCGCTGGCAATGCGCGAGGCGAGCGTCGCGACCTGCAGAGGCGAGGCCATGATATAGCCCTGCCCGATACCCGCGATCAGCGTTTCGCCTTGTTGCCAAGCTTCTTTGAACGTCGCCTGTTTCCAGGCGCGGCTGGGAATGAAGCCGCCCTTCTCGCCCGGAATCTCGATGCCGGTCGCCGTGCCGAAACCCATCTTGCGCGCGGTCTCCGCCAGCTTGTCGATACCGGCACGCTTGGCCACTTCGTAGAAGTAACAGTCGCATGAGAATTTCAGGCCCTCATGCAGATTGAGGCGGCCGTGGCCTTCATGCCGCCAGCAATGGAACTGATGATTGCCAAGCGTGGTCGTGCCCGTGCAATCCACGACGAAGTCCGGCGTGATGGCGCCTGAATCCAACGCGGCAAGTGCGGTCACCGTCTTGAAGGTCGACCCCGGCGGATATGTGCCCGACAACACCTTGTTCAGAAGCGGCTTGTGATCGTCGGTGGTGAGCACGCCCCATTGCTCGGGCGTGACGCCGACATTGAACATGTTGGGATCGAAGCCCGGCGTGGACACCATCGCCAGAACGTCGCCGGTGTGCGCGTCCATCACGACGCAGGCCGCGCTTTCGTCCTTCAGCCTGTCATAGGCGAAGGCCTGCAATTGCTGATCGATGGTGAGATAGACGTCATTGCCCGCCTCGCCATCTTCACGCCCCAGCTCGCGGATGACGCGGCCATAGGCGTTCACTTCGACGCGTGAGGCGCCGGCGACGCCACGAATATCTTCGTCAAAGGCTTTCTCAATGCCACGCTTGCCGATGCGGAAACCGGGCAGATCGAGCAACGCATCGTTCGATTTGTCGTTGGTTTTGTCATCGGGGCTGACCACCGCGACGTAACCGAGCACGTGCGAAAGCGATGCCCCGCACGGATAATCGCGCGTGTCGCCGACATCGGGCTGCACGCCCGGCAAATAGGGCAGATCGAGATTGAGCCGCGCGAAATCTTCCCACGACACGTTCTCGGCAACGACGATGGGAACGAACGGTTTGTTGCCCGAAGCTTCTTTCTGCACGCGCGCGAGCGCACCTTCTTTCAGCATGATGACGCGCGCCAGCGCATCCATCGCCGTCTCAAGCCCCTCGGGCGTCTGCTCAGGCACGATGAGCACGCGATAATTGCGCCGGTTGGTGGCAAGTGCCGTGTTGAAGCGATCGAAGATGCGGCCACGCGGCGGTGCGATCAGGCGCTGGCTCACGCGGTTGTCTTCCGCGCGCGTGAGATAGATGTCGCCGTCAACGATCTGCAATTGATAAAGCCGCCCGGCGAGAACGCCGAACACGGTCATCATGCCGCCGGTGAGCAATGCGGTGCGGCGGGAGAATGTTTCGTAACGGCCTTTGTCCTTTGCGTCGAACGTGGGCATCTCAGACCTCGTTCCGCAAAGGGCCGATCAACGGCCTGTGCAGCCAACCGACCAGCATGGCGACAACCGGATACAGCACCACCGTGACAGCGCACTCGAGAAGCAACGGCGCAATCGGCCCAAAGCGCCAGAACACCAGCGTGGACAGCAGATAGGCAACGCCGCCCGCGATGAACACGGCCGCTGCGAAACCCAGCACCGCGCCATAGCTCGATAAGCCCGCCAGCGAATCCCGCTGGCTGTCGGTGAATGCGTAAGCCGCCATGAAGCCCGCGGCCCACAGGCCGGGAGGGCCGCCCGAAAGCAGATCTTCCAACAACCCGATACCGAGCGCTGCCAATGGCGGCATCAGATCGGGCCGCACCAGCGACCAGAAATACACCGGGATGAGCGCCAGCAGCGGTGCGGGCATCAATCCATCCGTTACCGACACCGGGAGATTCACGATCACCGCCGCCAAGATCGCCACGGAGACCGGCACCAGCGTCAGCAGGAAGCGGCCGAAGCCTATGTGAGGATGTTCAGCCATGCCTCACTCCTCCCCTGCATCGCGGTCTTCTTCTTCGTCATCACCTGACGCAGCGGGCTTCGTACCGGGGCGTAAGGCCGTCGCCGCACCGGGACGCAAAGTCTGCACCAAATTGCGCGATGGCGTCACAGGCGTGGGCGCGGGCACCGCCAGCGGTGCGGCCGGTTTCGGCGACGCGTCGGCTTGTTTGGGATTGGGCTTGAGCGGCGGCGCGTTCGGCGACAGTGCGGGAAGGTAGTCGGTTACAGCACCCGGCGAAGGCTCGGCCGGCGGCGTGTAATCCACGATGTGCACGTAATCGCTCGCATTCACGTCGGCGAACAACGCGACACGCAACTCGCCGTGATCGATCACCACCTGCCCGACTGGCAAATCCGGCGGCAACAAACCGCCATCGCCGGATGAGAACACCCGGTCGCCCTTCTTCACCGCGCCCTCGCCCAGATCAAGCTCGAGGAACGGCGACGGAGAATTGTCGCCCGTGAGAATGGCGCGGCGACGCGACGGCTGGATCACCACCGGGACATGACTATTCAAATCGGTGAGCAGCAACACCCAGGATGTCTGCTCGCCGGACAGATACACGCGCCCCACAAGCCCGCGATCATCCAACACGGCTTCGCCGGGCCGGATCGCATCGCTCTTACCCGCGCTCAGGATCATGGTCTTGATGAAAGGCCGACTCGATTGGCCGATCACGCGCGCCGCCACCGAGGGCAGTTGCGGATCGGGAATGGCGTTCACCAGCAATTCGTAGCGATGCACGCGCTGCTCGAGCGTCAGCGCCACTTCCTGCCATTTGTGCAGCTCGGCATTTTCCTGCCGCAAACGGATGTTCTCGCGATAGACCTGGAACACTTGCCCCAAGCCTTCGGTCCATTGCTGCACGCTCGTCAGCGGCCCGTGCACGGCTTCCAGCAACGGTGCTGCCCAATCGGTGAAGCGAGCGCGCGCCGAATTGAAGATCGGCGATTCCGCTTTACCCAGCAGAACGATGACGATGGCGATGATCCCGCAGGCGACCAGCGAAGCTTGCGCGGCTCCAACGCCACGCCCCTTTGCCAGTTTGAAACCTGCCATAGGGGATTGGCCCTTTTAGAACGCCGTCGAGAGCATGTGCCGCATGGCGCGCGTGTACTCGAGCGTCCGGCCCGTGCCAAGCGCCACGCACGACAACGCATCGTCGGCAATCGACACCGGCAAGCCGGTTTCGTCGCGCAGCACCTGATCGAGATTGGCGAGCAGCGAACCGCCGCCCGTCAACACGATACCCTTGTCCACGATATCGGCGGCAAGTTCCGGCGGCGTTGCTTCGAGCGCAACCTTCACGGCTTCCACGATCGCGCTCACAGGTTCGGTCAATGCTTCGGCGATCTGGCGCTGCGTGATGGAAATTTCCTTCGGCACGCCGTTCAGCAGATCGCGGCCCTTAATGTCGAGCGAGAGACCTGAGCCATCGGCCGGTGTCGCAGCCGAACCGATTTCTTTCTTGATGCGCTCCGAGGTCGCTTCACCAATCAGCAGATTATGATGACGGCGGATGTAAGCGATGATGGCTTCATCCATCTTATCGCCGCCCACGCGCACCGAGCGCGAATAGACGATGCCGCCGAGCGAGAGCACGGCCACTTCCGTGGTGCCGCCACCGATATCGACAACCATCGAACCTGTCGGCTCGTTCACCGGCAATCCCGCACCGATAGCAGCGGCCATCGGTTCCTCGATGAGGAACACGCGGCGCGCACCGGCGGAGAGTGCCGATTCCTGAATCGCGCGACGTTCCACCGCGGTCGAGCCCGAGGGCACGCACACGATGATCATCGGATTGGCGAAGGAGCGACGGTTATGCACCTTGCGGATGAAGTGCTTGATCATCTCCTC